>PWMO01000340.1 GCA_003558175.1 Spirochaetaceae bacterium | reverse complement strand
GCTCTGTTACGCCGCCGAGGTAGAAATCAGCTCGGCGGCCGGCAGTCGCCGCCTGCCCTTGCGCGAGTTCATCACCGGGGTCAAGCAGACGCTCATCAAGCCGGATGAGATCGTAGAGCGCATCGTGGTCCCGTCAACCTACGCCGGAGGCCGCGGCAATTACCTCAAGCTGAAACGGATCAAGGGGCATGACCTCGGGGTGGTGGCGGTGGCAATGCTGATTCACCAGAACACCGTTCGCTTCGCGATCAGCTCGGCGGCACCAACGCCGGTACTGTTGCCCGACTTTCCGCTGGGGGTCGCGGCCGGAACGGTCAAGGAGGCGGCGCGCGCCGCAATCTCGCCGATTGACGACGTGCGCTGTACCAGGGAGTACCGCGAGTTCATGGTTGAAGAGTTTATCGATCGCCTGCTGGCAGAGGTTCAGAAATGAAAAAGATCACCGTGCAAATCAACGGCGAGCTGTACCAACGCGAGGTGCGCGACGGAAAGACACTGCTCCATTTCCTGCGTGAAGATGCGGGACTTACCGGGACGAAGGAGGGCTGCGGTGCCGGCGAGTGCGGGGCGTGCACCGTGTTTCTCAACGGCCGTACGGTCAACTCCTGCCTGGTGCTGGCGGTAGAAGCCGACGGCGGCGAGGTTCTGACCATCGAAGGCGAGACGGTAAACGGCGAGCTCTCCGAGGTGCAGCAAGCGTTTGCACGACACCACGCCGTTCAGTGCGGGTTCTGCACTCCCGGAATGATCATGACGGTGAAGGATCTGCTGCAGCGTAATCCCAAACCAACCCGTGAAGAGATCATCCATGGGATCGAGAGCAACTTTTGCCGCTGCACCGGCTACCAGCAGATCATTGAGGCGGTGCTGGACGTCACCGGGCAGCTGCCGGAGGCCGAGAAAGAGGGCTTGAAGTATGTATGAGACCATCCCCGCAGCCGACCTGAAGACGGTCGGCAAGAAGTCCGGACGGGTTGACGCCTACGAGAAGCTGACCGGCAACGCCGAGTACGTCTCGGACATGGTGGTTCAGGGCATGATCTACGCGGCGGTCAAGCAGAGTCCGCACGCCCGTGCGCGTATCAAGAGCATCGATACCGCCAAAGCACGCGCTCTGCCCGGGGTGCGTGCGGTGGTTACCGGCGACGATCTCGACTACCGCGTCGGGCTCTACGTAGTGGACAAGGATATCCTGGCGCGGGGCGAGGTGCGACACTTCGGTGAGGCGGTGGCGGCGGTGGCCGCGGATACGCTGCTGATCGCGCAGCAGGCGGTGGCCCTGATCGAAGTGGACTATGAGGTGCTGGAACCGGTGTTGCATCCGTTGCAAGCGCTCGCTAAAGACGCTCCGCTGGTGCATCCGCGGTTGGGTGAGTACTCCTACATGGAGGCGGCGTTTACTCCGATACCCGGAACCAACATCGCCAACCACACCAGGATCCGCAAGGGTGACGTTGAGACGGCGTTTGCCGAGGCGGAGTGGGTTGTCGAACGGCAGTACACCAATCCATCGGTACAACATGTTCCAATGGAGACGCACGTTGCGATCGTCCGCTGGCAACCGAATGACGAGGTAACGATCTGGTCCTCGGCACAGTCACCGTTTACGCTGCGCAATCTCTTCTGCACCGCCATGAAGCTGCCGCACCGCAACGTGCGGGTGATTGTGCCGTACGTTGGCGGCGGATTCGGCGGCAAGGCCGGCATCGGTATCGAGCCGCTGACGGCGGTGCTGTCGCGGGCGGCGGGCGGGCGTCCGGTCAAGCTGATGGCGTCGCGCGAGCAGGAGTTCAGCCTGTTGCCGTGTCGCAGCCAGCTGACCTACCAGATCAAGACCGGTGTCTCGGCCGAAGGAAAGATCATCGCACAGCGCATGACGATGTTCTGGGACTCGGGCGCCTACGCCGACTACGCGGTCAACGTTACTCGCGCCTCGGCCTATTCGGCGGCCGGCCCGTACGAGATTCCCAACGCCTGGGTCGACGCCTACACGGTGTATACCAACAAGCCGTTCGGCACCGCCTATCGCGGTTTTGGTCACGTGGAGTTTCACTGGGGCGTTGAACGGCACATGGACCTGGTGGCGAAGGTCATCGGCATGGACCCGGTTGAGTTCCGCCGCCGCAACACGCTCAGGGCGGGCAGCAGAACCCTCACCGGCGAGCTGATCCGGGAGCACACCGGCAGCATCGACAAGTGCCTCAGCGCCGTCTGCGAGTCCATAGGGTACGGTACGCTGACCGACGCGGAGCGCGAGCGGCAGGAGCGCACCGGGATGAAGATCGGCAAGGGAGTGGCCTGCTTCCACAAAGCGCCGGCCATGCCGCCGTTCACCGCTACCGCAGTGATCCTGAAGATGAACGAAGACGCGACGGTCACCGCAAACCTGGCGCTGACCGACTACGGCCAGGGCAGCTACACCGCCATCGCGCAGATTATCGCGGAGCGGTTGGGGTTCCCGCTGCAGAAGGTAAAGGTGGCGTTTGACTGCGACACCGACCGTGAGCCGTACGACTGGCAGACGGTGGCCTCGAAGGGGCTGATACTCAGCGGCAACGCCGCCATCCTGGCGGCCGAGGATCTGCTGGCCAACGCGTACGAGACCGCCGGCCAGGCGTTGCGCTGCAACCGCATCGATCTGGCACACGACTCCGAGAAGATCTACGTCAAGCACCATCCGGAACAGGCGGTCACGTTTCGCCAGCTGGCGGTGGGCTACGCCTATCCAAACGGCAACGGTATCGGCGGACCGCTGATCGGCGTGGGGCGCTACATCGCCCAGGGCCTGTCACACCTGGACAAAGAGACCGGCCAGGGGAACCCGGCGCTTGACTGGACCTACGGCGCGCACGGGATGGTCATAGAAGTCAACGAGCACACCGGCGAGTACAACGTGCTCAAGGTGGGTTCGGCGTTTGACGTCGGCAAGGTGGTCAACCCGGACAGCGTCCGCGGCCAGGCAATTGGCGGCATGATCCAGGGGCTGGGAACGGCCGTCTGCGAAGGCTACATCTACGACGAGGCGGGCCACCTGCTCAACCCGTCCTTCACCGACAACAAGATACCCACCGCGGCGGATCTGCCGCTGGAGATCGACTGCATGGTGGTTGAAACGCCGCAGATCGACGGGCCGTACGGCGCGCGCGGGGTGGGCGAGCACCCCATGATCGGTGTGGCGGCGGCGCTGGGCAATTCGCTGCAGCAGGCCACCGGCGCCGAAATCACGCACATGCCGATGCGCTTCGAGGACGTCTGGCGCGCCATTCGGCAGAAAGAGCCGGTGGACAACTGGATCACCAAGAGCCCCCACGGCCACTGCAAGTCATCGCCGCAGGTGCAGGGGTACCATCCCGAGCTCGGCTGCTGATCGGGGCTGCTTCGGCGCGCCGCCTGCCCCCGGGCGCGTTGCATGCCCCCGACCGTACCATCCCCGCAGGCGGGGCAATTCTGCCCCGGGCGTGCAGTTTCGCGCCGGGCGTGCAGCTTCGCCCCGGCCGTGCTGCGGTACGTGCCGTTCGCCGGGGTAGCACGTTCTGGGAAGAACGTGCTACCATGCCGGCGGAGGCTTCATGGGTTCAACAACGCGCTTCGGCGTTTCCATGGACAGCGATCTGGTGGAACTGCTCGACCGCTTTGCCGACGTTGAAGGGCACGCCAATCGGTCGGAAGCTCTGCGATCGCTGGTGCGTGGTGAGCTGACGCGAGGTCTCGCAGTAGAAGACCGCAATGACGTCATCGGAATCGTCACACTGATCTACCGCACGGGTAAACGCCTGCCCAACGTCCCCGTCGCTGATTACCCAACGCTGCGCATCTCCGCCAATCTGCAGCTCCACGTGGAGCGGGAAAGCTGCATCAAGCTGATAGTGGTGCAGGGCAGTGCAGGCGACGTGCGCGCGTGGTCTTCACGACTGACCGGTCGGCCGGGAGTAATCGGGCGGCTGACGATCTGTGCCACCGATGAACTGCTGCAGGAGCTCAAGCCGTGATGCCGTCCGCTGCCGTCACGCCGGAATCGTTGGTCGGGGTGACCGGCGAGCCGCTCATTCGTCTCCAGGGTGTCAGCGGCGGTTACAACGGCAAGGCGGTGCTGCATGAGGTATCGCTTGCAGTGCGGCGTGGCGAGCTGGTCGGCATCGTCGGTCAGAACGGTGCCGGTAAGAGCACGCTGCTGAAGATCCTGCTCGGCCTGCTGACACCGATGAGCGGCACCATGGAGATGTTCGGCCGCCGGATCCGCGACGCGGGAGACCGGGCCTGGATGCAGAAGCGTATCGGCTACCTGGCGCAGATTCAGGAACCGCCGGCAATTCCGGTGACGGTGGCCGACACGGTTCTGCTGGGGCGTTGGGGACGCTCGTTTGCCGGGCTGCGGCGCCCCGGTGCCGCCGACCGCGAAGTGGTTCGCAGGCATCTGGAACTCACCGGCATCGCGGAGCTGGCAAAGCGCGATTTGCGTTCGCTCTCCGGCGGACAGCGGCAGCGGGCAGCGCTGGCTCGGGCCCTGGCGCGCGAGCCTGAACTGCTGCTGATGGACGAACCGACAACCTATCTCGACAAGCACGCGCGCAACGACCTGATGCGTCGAATCCTCGACATCCACAGCGAGTCCGGCATAACCATGCTGCTTGTCACCCACGTGGAGCTACCCGGCCGCGAGTTTGATCGCGTTCTGCACCTGGATGAAGGACTGCTCGACCGGGCCGACCGGACCGACCGGACCGACCGGACGGCCTCGGATGAAGGAGGGGCACCGTGAGCGAGATTGCCGCAGCGCTTTCGATCCCGGTTATCCGCCACGCGCTGATCGGCATGCTGGTAGCCGGTTCAACGCTTTCGCTGCTGGGAGTGGTGATTGTCTCTCTGCATCTGACGGCAATTCGCTTCACGCTGATTCACGTGGGGTTGCTTGGGGCCGCGGCGGGACTGAGCCTTGGGTTCTCTTCCACGGCCGGTGCGTTCACGCTGGTGCTGCTGGCGTCGGTGCTGATGGGGATCAGCGGCCGCCGCATGTCGATTTCGGCCAGCTCGGTAACGGGGCTGTTCATGACCGGGTCGCTTGCCGGCGCGTTTCTGCTGCTTTCGCGCACCGGTGTGCCGGCGATGGAGGTTTTCGGCGTGTTTGCCGGTAACATCCTGCTGATGACGCGCGTCGACCTGGTGCTGGTGGCGGTTCTGGGCGTGGTGGTGGTGGCTGCGTTTGTACTCGCGTTCCGGGAGATTCAGCTGGTGTTGCTCGACAGCGAGCTGGCCCGCTCGCTCGGCGTGCCGGTCGATCTCGTCACCTCGTTCCTGTTTGTGCTTCTGGGCGCCGGGGTGGCAGCCGCGCTGCGGCTGGTGGGTGCCCTGCTGGTTGACGCCATCATTCTGCTGCCGGGCATCGCGGCGTTGCGCTTTGCCCGTGGGCTGGCATCGGCACTGGTGCTGTCGGCGTTCTTCGGGGTGCTGGCGTGCGGCGGCGGGTTCTTCGCGGCGCTATATTTTGACCTGCCGATCGGTGCGAGCGCCGCGGCAGTCTCAACGATCATTCTGGCACTCTCGTCCGCAGTGAGTGCGATACAAAAGAGAGGATAACCATGCGAGTATTTCGTTTTCGTGCGGCAGCGTCAGCGCTGCTGTTTGCTGTGGTTCTGTTGTCCGGGATCGCCAGTCCGTCGCTGGAGGCGCAGAGCAATCCCGTGCGGGTCACTGCGTCCACTACATGGGTCGGGGCCATGGCCGAGGCGGCGGGTGCCGAGGTGCTGCGCGTTCTGGCTCCGGTAGAGCTGCGTCATCCGGCGGAGTACGATTTTCGTGCCAGCGACGTGCGCTACGCGGTAGAGGCCGATTGGCTGGTCTGGGCCGGATATGAAGGGTTCATGCGCAGCCTCTTCGAGGCCACCGGATTTCCGGAGGACCGCATCGCGCGGGTGCACACCAACAACTCACCGCCGGTGCTGAAAGAGGTGGTCGGCGCGCTTGCGGAGCAGTTCGGTACGCGGGACACCTTCCGGCGGTGGGAGGCGGAGCTCGATGCACTGGCTGCTGAAATCCAGTCCGGCGCAGCGGACTCCGGTGTGCCGCGAACCCGGGCGGCGGTGCATGAGCATCATCGCGTCGTTGCCGAGTGGCTCGGGTACGACATCGTGGCCGTATTCGGGCCGGCGGAACTCACCCCCTCGCGCCTGCGCGAGATCCTGGGCGCCGATCCCGAGCTGATCATCGACAACTGGCACATGCCCAGCGGTGAGCCGCTGCGTGGGCAGGGTCGCGAATACCACGCGCTGATCAATTTCCCGGGGCAGGAAGGAACCACAACCCTGCTCGACGTGCTGCGCTACAACACGCGAAAGCTGGGCATTCTGCCGTAGCAAGGCATCCTGCCTCGGGGTACGCGTGGGATCGTGTGCTATACTTGGCGCCGAGGAGTATGACACATGCAATCTCGCAATTGGCCGACACGGCTCTGGCTCCTGGTGAGCATTCTGTTGATCTCGGCGTTTCCCGGCGCCGCCCGCGCGGTGGCAGAACCGTCGCGCCCCGCGCTGCAGAGCGTAACGCTCTATACCAGCGGGGTGGGACACTTTGTGCATAGCGGCAGCGTGCACGGCAATGCCGAAATCAGAATCCCCGTACCTCGAGGACAGTTTGACGACGTGCTCAAGTCATTGACGGTTGAAGACGTCGGCGGTGGGTCCGTCCGCTCAGTTACCTATGACGTTGTCGATCCCGTATCGCGTTCGGGGATAGCGCTCGATCCGACGGTAACGCTGCTGTCGCTGCTGCAGGGGCTGTACGGCGAGCCGGTCTCGATCGGCCCCGATGGGCCTCACGGCGTACTGGTGGCGGCAGAACCCGCAGCGGGCACAGCCGGAGCCGCGGAACCCGCAGCCGGGGCTGTCGGCGCCGCGGAAGGAGGCGGCGACAGCCGCCTGTTCCTGACGCTGCTTACCGATCAGGGGCTGCAGTCCGCCGGCGTAGCGACGGCGACCGAGATCCGCTTTGCCGATTCGGCGGTGCGGCGGAAGCTGGCTGAAGCGCTGGCGCAGCTGAAGCAGTCACGCGCCGGTGACACCCGCGACCTGGTGCTCACCGCCGAAGGACGCGGCACTCGAACGCTGCGCATCAGCTACGTGCGCGAAGTTCCGGTCTGGAAGGCTACCTACCGCCTGGCGATTGGTGAGGGTGAGAATCATCTGCTGCAGGGGTGGGCGCTGGTGGAGAACCCGGGAAGCGAGCCGTGGCAGGACGTCGCGTTGACGCTGGTTGCCGGTGACCCGGTGGCGTTCCACATGCCGCTCGCGGCTCCCATCTACCGCAACCGTCCCGAGGTTCCGTTCCCGCTACCGGACCAGCCGCTGCCGCCCGAGTTTGGCGACACACTCTGGGGTCGAGGCGGTGCCGAACTGGCGGCGCCGGCACCCGAAACCCGCCGGACAACGGCGCGCGAAGCGCTCTCACTGGACCGCGGCGTAGAGGCCGCAACGGAAGCCGTACCGCAGGGAACGCTGCAGCGCTACGAGGTACGCCAGCCGGTAAGCCTCGCCGGCGGATCGGCCGCCATGGTGCCGATTGTTCAGGCCCGCGTTCCGGCGGCCCTCGTCTCGGTCTATGACCCGCAGACCCACGCTTCGTTGCCGGTTGCCGGCGTGCAGCTGACCAATGCAACCGGAGCTTCGCTGAGTGCCGGGCCCATGGTTGTCTACGAACGGGGAGGCTACGCCGGTGAAGCGGTGCTGCACTATCTGGGCGAAGGCAACGATCGGCTCATATCGTTCCAGCTCGACCCGCGCACCGAAATCAGCCGGCGTACCGCCGGCGTCCCTGAGCGCATCACCGAGGTACGCATCAACCGCGGCGTGATGACTACCGTTACCGCGTTGCGGCGCGAACACCGTTACGGAGTGGCGAGCCGCGACGCAACGCCCCGCACGCTTCTGATCCAGCACCGCCGTGAGGGAGACTGGCGCCTGGTGCAGCCGGCACGCGCCGACCAGGAGTACGCCGACGGGTATCGCTTCGAGATGAAGCTGGACGCGGCGGAAACGCAGGAGCTGGTGGTGGTGGAAGAGCGCGCCCGCGAAGAACGCGTTTCGCTCACCACCGTCTCGCGTGACCGCATCGCCGGATACCTGGCGCAACGCGAACTGCCTGCCGCGGTGCGTACGGCGCTCCGGCGCATCGCCGAATTGCAGGCGGAGCACGCCGAAGCGCAGGCGGCGCTCAGCGCAGTGGAGCAGCAACGCGACGACATCTATGGTGAACAGGAGCGGATCCGCGCCAACATGGGCGCGCTCGATCAGACCGCAGCGCTCTATCGCCGCTACGTTAACGAACTCACGGCGCAGGAGGATCGGCTGGGAGAACTGCGCAGCGAGTTGACCGCCGCGCGTGCCGAAGAGCAGCGCCGCAGGCGGGCACTCGAGAGTTACATCGCCCAACTGGTGATCGAGTGACCGAGCGCGAGAGCCCGTCGGCCGGGGGCAGGTTGCGTGCGCTACCCGGCAGCGGGAAGCTCGAGAATCACGGTGGTGCCCTTGCCCTCGGTGCTCTGGATATCGAGCGTGCCGCCCAGCCGTTCTACCAGATCGTGCGACAGCACCAGGCCCAGACCGCTTCCCCGTTCGCCGGCCGTGCCGCGGCTGCGGGATGTCTTCTCAACCGAGAACAGCGTCGCCAACCGGGTTTGCGGTATTCCAACGCCGGTATCGCGCAGCACCAGACGCGTGCGCGCTCCCGCTGCCGACTGCTGCCCTGCCGCCGCGACGGGAACGTTTGCCGCGCCGCGCTCCTGCGCGCCGCTGCCGGTGGCTCCCGGGCCCGCGATCTGCTCCACGGTTGCAGTCACCGAGCCGCCGTTGCGGGTGAACTTGACGGCGTTACTGACGAGGTTCTCGACCACGGTCCTGGCGTGATGAATGTCGGCCCAGACGGCGGCGTCGGCGGGGCAGCTGGATTCCAGCGTGATGTCTTTTGCGTGCGCCGCGCTGCGGTACGCGTCGAAGGCGCTATCCACCAGTTCACACAGCGGAACGGCCTGCGGCTGCAGCGTAATCCGGCCGGTTTGTATTCTGGCCCATTCCAGCAGATTCTCGAGCATCGCCTCCAGCCCCTGCGCCGAGTCCAGAATCACCGAGGATATCTCCTGCAGATTCTCGCGGTTGTAGTCGGAGAAGTCGTGGACTACACGGTTCATGAGATTGGTCATCCCGTTGATCGGACCGCGCAGGTCGTGGGCAAGAATCGAGAAGAAGCGGTCCTTGGTGGCGTTGAGGTTGTGCAGTTCCGCGTTGGCCCGCGAGACCTCGGCGGTTCTGAGGTCAACCAGCTGCTCCAGCTGCGCCGCCCGTAGCTGCAGCGCCCTGGTCCGCAAGCGCAGAATCAGCCAGGCCAGCAGGCCGAGCGCGAGCGCCGTCAACGCCGGAAACCAGTCGCTGCGCCAGAACGGCGGTTGGATGGTGACTGCGATCCGCGCCGGCTGCCGACTCCAGACGCCACGGCTGTTGGCGGCAACAACCTCGAAGGAGTATTTGCCGGGCGGCAGGCTGGTGTAGTCGGCCGTGCGGCGGTGACCAGCGTCAACCCAATCGGCGTCGATCCCAATCAGCCGATAGCGGTAGCGGTTGCGCTGCGGCATCGAAAAGTCCATGGCAGCAAACTCGAAGCGCACGAAGTTCTCGGTGTGCAGCAGATTGAGGTCGGGGATGTGGTGAATTGCGCGGTCGCCGGCGTAGGGCCGGTTCATCACCAGGATGTCGGTGAGCTGCACCTGCGGCGGTTTGCCGCTGCGCGGGTCCGGCGGGTCAGGAACGCGGATGATTTCGCCAAAGGCGCCGAAGAGCAGTTGCCCGTCTGCAGTTCTGACCGCACCCGTTGCAAACTCTCGAACGCGAAGCCCGTCGCGCTCGTCAACACGGGTCACCCCGACCGGGTCGGTCGTAAGGCGGTTCATTCCGTTGGAAGTCGCAACGTACAGGATGCCCGGCTTTGCCTCGAGGACGGCGGTCACGGCGTTGCTGCTCAGCCCCTGGGCGGCGGTAATGTGAGAGAAGGTGTTGTCTTCTCGATGGTAGC
>PWMO01000187.1 GCA_003558175.1 Spirochaetaceae bacterium | reverse complement strand
CTCGCTGCGGCACCCCGCGCGCTTCATCCTCATCGGGACCATGAACCCGGAAGAAGGCGAGCTGCGGCCGCAGTTTCTCGACCGATTCGGGCTCTGCGTCACGGTTCACGGACTTGATGATCCAAAAGAGCGCATGGAAGTAATCCGCCGTCGCGCGGCGTTCGAGCAGGATCAGGATGCGTTCCTGGATCGCTTCCATGCTGAAGACGAAGAGCTGCAGCGGGTGGTCGTTGCGGCGCGTGAGCGCCTGGATCAGCTCCCGCTGGCGGATGATCTGTTGCGCCTGGCGGTTACCATCACCGCGGAGGCCGGAGTCAGCGGCCACCGTGCCGACCTGGCGCTGGTCAAGGCGGCCCGCGCGTTTGCCGCACTGCTCGAACGCGACGAGGTGGAACGTGATCTGCTCTACGAAGCAGCGCGGTTCGTCCTGCCGCACCGCTTTGACGGCCGGCTGTTGCGCTCGCCGGAAGAGGCGGAAGCCGAAATCGAGGCTATCATCGAGCGGCTACAGGGTGACGATCTGGAGAAGGACGGCACCGCGGAGGCAGTCGAAGAATCGAGAGCGGCCAATTCCAATGACGAGATAGACGAAGAAGCGCTTGAAGCAATGCAGATCCCCGGCGGCGCCGCGGCCGGCAGTATCTTGATGCCGATTCTCAAAAAAAAAAGCTCGCCGATGACGACACGCCGGAGGTGAGGCGCGCGGTCGAGGCCGCGGTTGCCGGAATCATTCTGCGCCTGCGGCGCAAGCGGGGGAAGTCGCGCCGCAGCTCGGGTCAGCGAGGACGGTACGTCTTTGCGCGGCCCCCGGCGGCCGGTGAACGCAGCCGCGACATCGCCGTTGACGCCTCACTGCGCGCCGCGGCGCTCGAGCGCGCGTTATCCGCTCGCCCGACCGACAAAGCCGCTCCCACGTCGGAGACGCCGCGGGAGCCCGGCAGCGCGGGGCGCCCCGCGGTTGGGCGCAACCATCTCCGGCGCAAGGTGCGTCGGCGACGTGACCGGCACACGGTGATCTTTGTGCTGGACACCTCCGACTCGATGTCGGACCAGAACCAGCTGCACGTAGCGCGCATCGCGGTGCTGTCGCTGCTGGCGTCCGCCGAGCGGCGCAAAGACCGCGTCGCACTGATCACTTTTTCCGACATGCAAGCGGAGGTAACGCTCGAACCCACCCCGGCAATCGCTCGTGCCCGCCACGCAGTTGACAACCTGGTGCTCGGTGGCGCGACACCGCTCGCCTCAGGTCTGTACAAGGCGCTGCGCCTGGTAGAGAGCCAGCGGATGCGGGAGCCCGGTGAGCCGATTGAGGTCATGGTCTTCTCGGACGGCGAAGGCAACGTCTCGCCCAGCGAGCCGCAACAGACCATAGATGCAGTTGGGGCGCTCGGCCGGCGTCTTGATGTGCACCCGATCTTCATCGACACCACCGGAACCCGGCGCGGCAGCCGCGCCATGAAGGATCTGGCGGGGGTCTTCGGCGGCAGCTACCGCAGGCTCCACGGCGCGGACGGCGAGGAACTGGCGGACATGCTCTCAACCATCAGGCGGCATTAGCGGACGGAGCTTGCCGCGACGGCAGTACAATTGCCCCGGGCGCCGCGATACAGTATATTCTGGGCATACGTACACACCAAAGGTGGACCAGATGAACCACGTCAAGACATTTCTGCTGATGACCATCCTCACGGTGCTGTTGATCGTCCTTGGCGGCGCGATTGCCGGTGAGCAAGGGCTGATCATGGCGTTTGGCTTTGCGCTCGTGATCAACCTTTTCAGCTACTGGTTCAGCGACTCGATCGCCATCAAGATGACCCGCTCGCGTGAGGTGAGCCGCAGCGAGCAGCCGCAGCTCTACGATATGGTGGAACGCCTGGCTCAGAACGCCGGCCTGCCGACACCGCGCGTGTACATCACCCCCTCCGCGCAACCCAACGCATTTGCCACCGGGCGCAATCCGCGTCACGCGGCGGTCGCCGTTACCGAGGGGATCATGCAGCTGCTGAACCGTGAGGAGCTCGAGGGAGTCATTGCGCACGAGCTGGCGCATATCAAGAATCGTGACACGCTGATCAGCACCATCGCCACCGTAATGGCCGGTGCGCTGGCCTTTCTGGCGCGGATGGGCCAGTACCGCATGATCTTTGGCGGCATGCGAGGCTCGCGCAATAACGGCGGCGCCGCGGTTCTGATCCAGCTGCTCGCGATCATCTTTGCGCCGCTGGCGGCAATGCTGATCCGCATGGCGATATCGCGCTCGCGCGAGTACATCGCCGACGCTTCAGGCGCCCGCATCGCCGGCAGTCCCAACGGCCTTGCCGGCGCGCTCATGAAGATGGAGTCGGCTGCTCGCGGACGCCCAATGCGCGTCAATGAAGCGGCGTCGCACATGTTCATTATCAACCCGCTCTCGGGGCAGGGAATGGCAAAGCTGTTCAGCACGCATCCGCCGATCCAGGACCGGGTGCAGCGGCTGCGCCAGATCGAATCCGGCCGGCGGTAG
>PWMO01000266.1 GCA_003558175.1 Spirochaetaceae bacterium | reverse complement strand
CATAACCATCGGATCGCCGCCGGTCAGCAGCAGGTCGGTAACTTCCGGATGCGCCCGCAGATATCCGACCAGGTCTTCGGTCTCGCGGGCGGCAAACTTGTGCTCCGGCATGCCGACGAACTGTGGCCAGCGAAAACAGAACGTGCAGTAGCTGTGACAGGTCTGTCCGGCCGCGGGGAAGAAGAGCACCGTCTCGTTGTACTTGTGCTGCGTTCCCGGGATCGGCTCTCCCTCTATGATGGGGACGTTCAGCTCCATCTGCCCGGCGGGATGCGGATTCAGGCCCAGGCGGAGCTCGTTCACCACTTGCTGCAGTTCGCCGTTGGCACCGCCGTCGCGCGCCGCCTGCTCGACTTGCCGGAACTGCTCGGCCGACAGCATTCCCGGCTGCGGAAACGTCAGTTGGAAGATCGGATCCTGTGGTATCGCAGACCAGTCTATCAGCTCATCGAGCACGTAGTCGTTCACCTTGAAGGGAAGCACGTGTGACACGATCTCAACCGCATGCCGGACGTCTGCCGGCAGGTCCGCCCAGCGCGGATGACTGTCGATATTGCGCATTGTGTAGGCGCGGAACTTTTGCTGTGGAAAGGTAGTCCCTGCTCCTGTCATTCTTACCTCCCTGCGGACTCACTCCTGCGTGTGCCTGGCCTACGTCCTTTCGGCGGCGGCCTTGTTCCGCGGCGGAACGCCGGCTGCGGCGCCTCGGCTGCGGCACATTACAGTTTGTCGGTCCGGCGAACGCTAAATTTACCATGATGCACTAACCGGGTCAACGTTGAGCTATTTTCGTGTTACAATCAGGCAATCTCGAACGTTGCGGCTCCATCGGGATCCTGTCTCCGGAACCTGCGTGTCCGGTGAACGATAGATCAGGCTATTGGCATCACAACAAGGAGAGGGTTATGCAATCGATCATTCTGCGTGTAATCGTTCTGGGCTGCGGATTGGTAGGTCTGGCGTTCGTCTGGCACCTCATTCGCCGAATAATGAAAGAAGACGCCGGAACTCCTGAGATGAAAGAGATCGCAGATGCAATTCACTCCGGGGCGACCGCCTTTCTCGCGCGCGAATACCGCATTCTATCGGTCTTCACCGTCGTGATGTTCTTCGTCCTCGTCCTCTTCATTGAACCGCGGCCGGTTGCGGGTATCGTCTACGTAGTAGGGACGCTCACATCCGCACTCGCGGGATACGTGGGCATGGCGGCCGCTACTCGCGCCAACGTGCGCACGGCAAGCGCCGCCCGCCGCGACTGGTCAGCCGGACTGAAGGTGGCGTTTTCGGCCGGAGCGGTGATGGGGTTTTCGGTTGTCAGCCTGGGGCTGCTGGGCCTGGCAATTGTTACCTTCGTTTTCGACGACCCGTACGTGACGCTCAGCTTTGCCTTCGGCGCGTCGGCGGTGGCGCTGTTTCTGCGGGTCGGCGGCGGCATCTTCACCAAGAGTGCGGACGTCGGCGCCGACCTGGTGGGAAAGGTTGAGCAGAGCATCCCCGAGGACGATCCGCGCAATGCGGCGGTCATTGCCGATAACGTGGGTGACAACGTTGGAGACATTGCCGGCATGGGATCGGATCTCTACGAGTCTTATGTCTCGGCAGTTGCCGCAGCAATGGTACTCGGTGGTGCCACGCTGGGACACGAGCAGGGCCTGAAGGTCCCGCTGCTGCTTGCCGGTATCGGACTGCTGGTGTCTGTCGTTGGCGCACTTTTCGTTCGCCCCAAGACAGTGGAGGACAGCTTTGAGAAACAGGTGAGCGGGGCTCAGCGCGCGATGAATGCGGGCGTCTACGTCAGCAACGCGCTGATGATTGCCGCAAGTTACCTGGTGATCCAGCTGTACATCGGAGACCTGAATGTCTTCTGGGCGCTGATTGCCGGTCTGGTCGCGGGGTTCCTGATTTCGGTGGTCACCGAGTACTACACCTCCGCCGATCACCGCCCGGCACAGATGATCGCCCGTGCGTCGCAGAGCGGCCCGGCAATCACCATCATAGAGGGAATGGGTACCGGGATGATGAGTACCGTGTTGCCGATCATCCTGGTGATGCTCGCAACCGTAACGTCCTATGCATTGGGGGGGCTGTTCGGC
This sequence comes from Spirochaetaceae bacterium, assembly GCA_003558175.1. GTDB lineage: Bacteria > Spirochaetota > Spirochaetia > DSM-27196 > PWMO01 > PWMO01. Next base: position 411 of record PWMO01000266.1, on the reverse strand, counting down.
ATATCACTAGCGGCAATGGGAATGCTGATCAACCTCGGAATGCTGCTGTCAATGGACTGCTACGGGCCGATAGCGGACAACGCGGCTGGAATTGCCGAGATGGCGGGACTTGGTGCCAACGTGCGTGAGCGCTGTGAGGCGCTTGACGCAGTGGGCAATACCACGGCAGCGCTGGGGAAAGGCTTCTCCGTGGCGTCCGCCGGACTGGCGGCGCTGGCCTGGATCGCCACCTACTTCGAGGTAACCGGAATTCCCGGTGCCGACCTGCGCAACGTCACCGTAATTGCCGGTGTGCTGGTTGGCGGCATGCTGCCGTTTGTCTTCAGCTCACTGGCGATCAGCGGCGTCAGCCACGGGTCGTTCGATGTGGTGGCCGAGGTGCGGCGTCAGTTTGCGGAGATTGACGGCCTG
>PWMO01000359.1 GCA_003558175.1 Spirochaetaceae bacterium | reverse complement strand
CCCTTCCGATGCCGTTCAGCCGCGCTCTTGCGGTAGGAGCTTGAGCCACTTCTCCAAGTACGACGCGCTGCACTCCCGTAGCGAGTGAATACGCGTCAGAATCGACGCCCTTTATTGTAGCGACGGTGATTCGATACGCGCGCTGATGAAGCTCATTGGCGATGCAGGTGAGCACTCGTTCAGCACCGCCGCCTTTGAGAGAGTGTATCACAAACACGAAGTGTATCATTTCGGCATCATCATTCCGGTCGGGACCACGAGACGCGATCATACTATTCTACCAGGCGGGAGATTGTGAATCGGTGCTTTCCTGTAGCTGTTGGCTTCATCTCGTCGCGGAACTGTGTAGTATAGACCCTTTGGGCCAAGGCGACCATGGTTTGTTCTTGTTGCTAAAGGGCAACCGCATTTAGCCGGTGAAGAGGACTTTCTCCATGTAAGCGGTGTCCCAGCCGGCGAGCAGTCGTTTGCCGGCGATGCTTCGCTTGCAGCTCTTCTCGGCCTTGAGCAGGTTTAGCGTGATGTGACGCAGGATGGCGAAGTTCTCCGCCGAGTTGTCTTTGCGCTTGCGACACTCGTCTTCGCGAAAGGCAACGTCGAGCACCCAGTGCAGCGAGTTCTCGATACCCCAATGCGCTCGGATCGTCCGTCCCAGCCGCTCGGCCTGAGGCGGGAGGCTTGAGACGTAGTACAGCCAGCGCGTGGTGGTCTGCTCGCCGATGATCCGCTGTGATTTCACCGCACAGATACTGCGCAGGCCCTTGTAGCCTTTCGCTGCCTGCAGCCACTCGATCCGCTCGGTTGCCCAGCATTCTCGAATCTCCACTCGCCCGTGGCCGGTATCAACGCTCTTGTTGTAGTCGCACTCTGCGGCGGTGTGCCTGTCGCCTTCGATGTCATCGAAGTACAGCTTCACCTCTTCATGGAGACTCGTCTTGTTCGCCTTCAGCGCCAGAACGTAGTCGGCCTCTGCATCGACAATCTGCTCGGCAATCGCCGGCTGGGTGCCGATCGCGTCTATGGTGACCACGCATCCGCGCAGTTCGAGCATCTGCAGCAGCTCGGGTATCGCGGTGATCTCATTGGACTTCTCATCAACCTTCTGCTGGCCCAGCGTCACTCCCGCCTGGTTCGCCCACGCGCTGACCATGTGAATAGCCGGTTTGTTATTGCTGCGGTCATGCGATCGGCGAGCGGTCTTGCCGTCGATATTGACGATCTCCTGCTCACTGGCCGGGTTCACCGCCGCTACCCAGGAGACAAACCGCGCGTTCAGCGCCTTCGGGTCAAGGCGGGAGAACACCCGTGCAATCGTATCGTGCGAGGGTATCCCGTGCGGCAGGCGTAGAAACCGCCGCAGCCACGATTCCTTGCTCTTGCCGAACGCCTCGATATCCTCCCACTTCTCGGCTCCGCAGATTGATGCGCAGATGACAACTACGATAATGTCGAGCAGCAGATGCCGTCGATTATCCTCGCGAGGGTCAGGCAGGTCGCTGAAGTGATCGACGATGCTCCTTGAATCCATGATGCTCCTCCCAGTGTACCTTCTGTGAGGAGTATGTACAAAGCGTGCTCGAGGGTCTAGTACTAGACAGCTGTTTACTAGTCAGGCATTAAGCATCATCTGCGGGAGCCCTGTCGACCACGGGCCCCCGCCTTGACGGCCGCAACTTCTGACTCTACTATCTGTACATGCCCAGCGCGTCACGGAGCCGCTGATGACCGGAACAGAAGCCGCATCACGCATCGAGCGCAGTTTCCGGCAACAGGTCCGCAGAAGTCGCAACCCGCGCAACGCCTACCTGCGGGTTTTCTCGGACAGACTCGGCGTCAATCTGGATCTTGCCGAGGGGAAGACCGGATCCGCCGATGCTAATACGCAGCAGCCGGTTCATCTGGCCAGCGTCGGCAAGCTGTTCACCGCCACTATCGTCAGCATGCTGAGCGAGCGGGGCAAGCTCTCGTTTCATGATCCGATCTCACGATATGTCGATCCGGATCTCATGTCGGGCCTGCATGTGCGGCGCGGCACCGACTACTCGAGCGAGATCCAGATCCGACATCTGCTCAACCAGACCTCCGGCCTGTACGATGTGTTCTGGCCGCTGATGCGCCAGCTCGCCGACAATCAAACGTCACGGCTCACGCCGCGCGACGCGGTCGAGTGGGGCAAGGTGCATCTCAGGCCGGGCTCCACACCGGGTCGGAAACACATCTACTCCGACACCAATTACTACCTGCTCGGACTGATTGTCGAGAGCGTCACTGGAAAGCCGTTCCACGAAGCGCTGCACCAGTTCATCTTCAATCCGCTCGAAATGCAGAGTGCCTTCATGGACGGCTTCTCCAAACCGGCAGCTCCGTCGGCCCACCCACCGGCGCGGCTCTTCATCCACGGAACGGACGTCACCGAGACCCCCGGTTTCGCCGAGATCGATTACGCCGGCGGCGGCGTCCGCGCCACGCTGGATGATTACCTCAGGTTCATGACGGCGCTTGTCAATCACCGGCT
>PWMO01000015.1 GCA_003558175.1 Spirochaetaceae bacterium | reverse complement strand
GGCAACGGTGGAGTTTGTCGCCGACCGCGAGGGAACGTTCGAGTTCTACTGCGGTGTCCCGGGACATCGGGCCGCGGGGATGTTTGGACAGTTCATCGTAGTGGAGTAGAGTCGAAGCGCCCCCGGTTGGCGGCCCTTCGGTAACCAGCCCCTCGCAAAGCAACCGGCCCCGATCACACGGGGCCGGACGTGGAAGGTGAGACCCTGCGAAACTGCCGCGGTGCTACGAAATTGCCTCGACGTCGGCACGCATCTGTGCGATTTCCTGCGGGTCAAGCGTAATTAATCCTCCGCCGGCATTATCGGCCACCTGTGACTGCTTGCGCGCACCGCACAAAACGTTGATGTTTCCGTCGGCTCCCTGAGCGGCCGTCCAGGCGATTACCAGGTGCGTCATGGTGCAGTTGTACTTGTCGCACAGCGGCTGCCACTTCTTCTTGAGCTCCACAATCTTCGCGAGATTCTCACGTTCAAACCACTTCACGCGAGCTTTCGCCAGCCCCTCTCCCACCGGCGTGTTCAGATCATACTTGCCGGTCAGAACCCCGCGTTCGAGTGGTGAGTAGGGCTGAAACGTAACCGTGTGCTTTTCGCACAGGTCAAAGAACTTCTCTTCCGCACCCCGATCGAGCATGCTGTATTTCTCCTGGATCAGATCCAGCTGCCCGTGCTTCACGTACTCGTTAAACTGATCGCGGTCGACGTTGGACGCGCCGATTGCCCTGATCTTGCCTTGCTGCTTCAGGTCCATCAGGAAGCCCATGGTATCCGCGATCGGAACCGGAAAATCCGGATGCGCCTGCCAGTGCACGATGTAGATGTCGATGTAGTCGGTCTTGAGACGGCGCAGGCTTGCATCAATCTCTTCCTGCAGCCGTTGCGGTCGCGAGTTGCGCATCAGGCGGATGCCATCGCGCTCCATGTGCATGTATCCCTCATCGATATCCCAGCGCAACCCGCACTTGGTGGCCAGCACGTAGTCCTGCCGGCGCCCTTCCAGTGCCTTGCCCACCACTTCTTCACTGTGTCCAAGGCCGTAGGCCGGTGCGGTATCGAGCAGCGTAATGCCCAGATCATGGGCATGGTGAATGGTCCGAATCGATTCAGTGTCGTCGCTGGGGCCCCAGTTGCTGTCTCCACCAATCGCCCATGCGCCAATGCCCACAACGGACGCCGTTATCCCCGAGTTGCCGATTGTTATCTGCCTCACTTCTTCACTCCTCTGTCTCTGGTATATCTGTTGGCTTCCGGACGCAATTATAGGGGAAAGGGGCAGAAGATGAAAGCGCACCGGCACCCCTTTGGGGCCACCGGTGCCGGTCACGAATGAGACATATGTACGTTGTTAGCCGGGTGTCGGAACGAGAACCCGGCCGCTGAAGTTTTAGCGGATTACCCGGGCCGCGCCGCCTTTGCCGGCACGTTCGCCTTCTTCCCTGGTTGCCCAGTTCCAGTCGCCGAAGTAGCCGTGGCAGAGCGCCGAGTAGCCGCCGGCCAGGTCGATGGCGTACTGCGGATCCTGGTCGGTCAGCATGCTGTAGATTATGGCCGAAGCGAAGCTGTCTCCACCTCCGGTGCGGTCCACGATCTCGAGGTTCTCAAACTTGCGCGACTTGTAGAACTCGCCCTCGTAGAGCATCACCGTCTGCCAGTCGTTGAGAAGACCGGTCTTGGCGTCGCGCAGCGTGGTTCCAACCACCCGTACGTTGGGATACTCGGCACGGACCTTCTCTGCAACCGAGCGGTAGCTCTCCGGATCGAGGCTGGAGTAGCTGTCACTGGTGTGGTCGGCCTTGATTCCGAGCATCTTCTCGAAGTCTTCCTCGTTCCCGATAATGACATCCACGTACGGCATCACGTCCTTCATGACCTTCTGCGCCGCTTCGGCACCCCAGAGGGTCGATCGGAAGTTCAGATCGAAGCTATTGGTGACGCCCAGCTCCTTGGCGGTTTTCATGGAGGTGATAACCTCACGGATTGCAACGTCGGACAGTGCGGTGGTGATGCCGCTGTTGTGAAACCAGCGGGTCTGGGACAGAATGGCCTTCCAGTCAAACTCGCCCTCTTCCACGGTATTGATCGCCGAGTGGCCGCGATCGTAGATCTGGCGGTTAGGCCGCGGGCCGACGCCAATTTCCACAAAGCAGAGGCCGTTGCGCACGTTGCCGCGGCCGTCGAAGGGAACCAGGTGGACGTCGCTCATGTCAACGCCGTGGGCCCGGCCGTTGTTGATTACGTAGTGGCCCGACCAGGTGTCCACCATCTTTGATACCCACTTGGTCTTGAGGCCCAGGTGACTCACGTTTACCGCTACATTCAGTTCGGCGGCGGCAATCGCCAACCGGAGTTCAGAGGCCTGCTCAAGTCGAAGATTGTGCATCGGGCTGAAGCGAACCATCGCCTCGCCAAAGCCCAGCATATCAAACTGCTTTTCCATTGCTGTTCTCCTGTTTGGTTGTTTTGCTGCTCGTCACCGCGGCCCGTACGCTACCCATGCGACATCGGCAGCCGTCGAGCCGGC
>PWMO01000544.1 GCA_003558175.1 Spirochaetaceae bacterium | reverse complement strand
TTCCAGGTCAATGCAGCCGTGGTACCCCTGTACTATCCGCTCAAGAAAGGTCTCAAAGAGAGAATCCTCCACCGGGACCTGTCGGCGCACCGGCATGCGCGGGTACCGCTCTACCGCAGGCCCGCGAACTGCCTGGGCCGCAACCTCGGCGGAAACCGCTTCCAGTCGCTGCTCCAGAGCGTTTAGTTTTTGGTTGACTTGGTGGAGGGTATGGAGGAAGACGCTTTTTGCCATGTGTACAGAGGTACTATACTGCGGATGGCTGCAAAACGCAAACGAACGCCGACGAGACCGCGGTCCCGGGTCCCGGCCCCGGGGCGACGGGTCGGTCGCGAACCGGCGGCCGTGGCCCCGGGGGCGGCGGGCGGCGTGAGTATCAGCTGCCGCCGGCAGTGGCGGGTCGCGGCGGTTCCACCGGGACGCGCTTCAGCCGCAGCGAATTGTAGACCACGTTCAGCGAGCTGACACTCATTGCCGCCGCTCCGATCATCGGGTGCAGCAGCCCGAACATGGCGATCGGCACCGCCAGGGCGTTGTAGGCCCAGGCCCAGAAGTAGTTCTCCTTAATCTTGCGGAAGATAGCGCGCGAAAGATTAACCGCGGTCACCAGGCTGGTGAGCTCACCGCGCACCAGCGTGACGTCGGCGGCCTCTATTGCAATATCGGTACCGGTGCCGATTGCAATCCCAACGTTGGCCTGCTTGAGCGCCGGAGCATCGTTGATGCCGTCGCCGACCATCGCAACCATTCCGTACTCCTGCTGCAGTCGACGTACTTCGTCCACTTTGCCGTCCGGCAGAACGCCGGCAATCACGCGGCTGATACCGACCCGTGCAGCGATGGCGTCGGCGGTGCGCTGGTTATCTCCGGTGATCATTGCCGTTCTGATTCCCTTGCGCTCCAGTTCAGCCACCGCGCGGGCGGAGTCGTCTTTGATTGGGTCGGCCACCGCCAGGATCCCGGCGATCTTGCCGTCAATTGCCACCAGCATCGCAGTCTTGGCCTCGTCCTCAAGCCGTACAAGCTCCTGCTCGACCGCCGAAGGATCGATATCCGCCGACTGCATCAGGGCGCGATTTCCAATCAGAATATCCCGGCCGTCAACTCTGCCGCGGATCCCTTTACCTGCGGTATTCTCGAACTGCTCCGGCTCACCGGGTTCCAGCGAGCGATCCCGGGCGGCCTCAACCACCGCGCGCGAGAGCGGGTGTTCGCTGGCGTTCTCGAGCGAAGCGGACAGTGCCAGAACGGTCTGCTCGTCCAGCTCGCCCACGGTGATGATGTCGGTAACCGTTGGTCGACCGACGGTGATGGTGCCGGTCTTGTCGAACGCCACCACTTTGATGTCCTTCAGCGTCTGCACGGCCTCGCCGTTGCGGATCAAGATGCCTTTCTCAGCTCCCACGCCGCTGCCGACCATCAGGGCGGTGGGAGTTCCAAGCCCAAGGGCGCAGGGGCAGGCGATTACCAGCACCGCGGTAGCGGTGATAAACGCCAGGGTCAGTGGAGTGAGATCGGGATTTACCCAGGGCAGAAACGTCGCACCCCACTCCATGATGCCGCGATGAAACTCGGGGAAGAGGTTGAATGAGAGAAAGGTGAGCGCGGTGAGTACCAGTATAATGGGAACGAAGTACCCGGTGACGCGGTCGGCAAACTCCTGAATCGGAACCTTCGACCCCTGGCACTCCTCGACCATCTTGATGACCTGCGACAGAAAGGTGTCTTTGCCGACTTTGGTCACGCGCACCCGCAACACACCGTTGGTGTTGAGCGTAGCGCCAATGACCTCAGAGTCTTGCGCCTTGCGCACCGGCACCGGTTCACCGGTTGCCATGCTCTCGTCGATGTAGCTTTCGCCCGAAACCACCACGCCGTCGGTGGGAATCTTCTCTCCCGGCCGCACGATCATCACGTCGCCGATGGAGAGGTCACTCACGTCTACCTCGACCTCGCGGCCGTCCACCAGCACGTTGGCCGTCTTGGCACCCATCTGGATCAGCTTGCGAATGGCTTGCGACGCGCGACCTTTGGCACGCACTTCGAGATACTTGCCGATCAGGTGGAAAGTCATGATCGAGGTTGCCATCTCGATGAAGGTCTGCACCGGGATGAAGAACCCGGCGAGGCCCACGATGAACGGCGGCAACGAGCCGAGCGAGACCAGCACGTCCATGTTGGGCCGACCCGACCGCAGAGCCTTGAACGCTGCGCTGTGCACGTGGCGACCCACGACAAACACCACCGGCGCCCCGAGCATTGCCACCCAGGCAAGATAGCCGGGGATCGTCACCACAAACATGTGAACCATCATCAGCGCCATCACCGATGATGCGAGTGCCGCGGCAACGATCAGGCGACGCCTCGCCGCAGCCACGCGGGCGAGATCGGCGTCTTCATCCGCCGACGCATCGGAATCGCGCAGCTCGTATCCTACGCTCTTGACCGCCTCCTTGAGCTGTGACAGCCTGATCTGTGCCGGGTTGAAGCGGATCGAAACCTTCTCGGCAGCGAAGTTCACGCT
>PWMO01000453.1 GCA_003558175.1 Spirochaetaceae bacterium | reverse complement strand
TGGTGTCGTCTCGACCAGCCGCAATTGGAATCTAGGATTCACCTGACTTTTTTGCCAAAGCTGCCAGCCGCTTCTGTCGATGGATTGGATCGTTGCCATCAACCCAGGTGATAACAGCATCGATAGGGTGGGTCTCTGAAGTCATTGCCTTGGCCATACTTTCCTCAGCGATCAAGCAGTATGTCTTCATACCGGTAATCGCCGCCCAGGACACCGGGCCCCCTGCCGGAATAGGGATGCGTTGGGGCGGGATTGATCACCGTAAGACGGTAACCCGCACGCCGGAACGCTTCGCCGCGCCGCAACAGCTCAACGTGAGTATGTCCGGCGCCCGCCAGCACTACACTCACTGCCATCCGCGGTCTCCAGCGCGATCGTCAGCACCCACCCCGGTGCCGCGTCTGCGGCCCGCGACGTTCGCGCTCCTTCGTCCTGCAGAAACCGTATCAAGGGCGTTGATTGCCCAGTCGTAGCGATAGCGCAGCCGGCCGTTACCCGCAAGGAACGGCTCCAGGTCTCGGCGCAGGTCCGGTGCAGCATACCGATTCAGATGCTGCAACAGCGATTCCCGGCTATCCCCAAAGTCCTCACTGAACCAGTCATAGATACTCGACAGCCGCAGAACCCTTCCGTCGGCCTCCACCCCCCGCGGATGGTTTATATAGGTAATCGCCGCCTGTTCGAGCATGGGCTCCATATCTGCTCCGGTGAAGGCAATCGGTTGCAGATCGGGACAGCCGAAACTGGCACAGTTGACCGCGTAATGGATGCGCGGGTCTTGCCAGATCGGGCGCAGAATACGGTGCTCAATGTCGTTGAGCGTGAGCGCTCGTTCCTGCACTTGCGCTACTTCCGCGTCCCACGGGCCGCGACTGAAGAGGGATCCTCCGCCCGGATTGATGACCCGAATTGACTCAACCGGCCAATGGTCGAGCACCAGTGCGATCGTGAGAGCATTATACAGGTTGATCCAGTAGGCCATCTGTTCGTCGCGGTTGAGTGAGTCAACGGTGACCGCCTGCAGCATGAAAAGATACTGCTGCAGCGCTGCCCGATCAGTCGCGGACACTCTCGAATACGCGAACAGGTTCACCCCGGAAGGATCGTCCGTTACGAGGTACCGTTCGAGCAGTTCGTCCCAGACCGCGTGATCGACCACAACCGTTGACGTTGGATCGTGCGGCAACCATTCATCCCACAACTCGGCCTGCGGCGCCGCCGCAGCCGACACCGCGACAACCATGATTAGCACTGTGATCACATATCTCATACGACACAAGATACTGCTGGTGGAGCAAATGTCAAGTTAACTTGACATCTCCGACCTGAATCAATACTTTTTCAGTCAGAAAACCACGGTCTCGACGCACCGTGGCAGCAAGATATCGTGGCGACGAAATCAAGAGCGACGGATCAGAAAGGCCGTGGGATAGCAACGATGCAGGACAGTGAGGCGCCACGCCGGCGCATGTGCTCCATGAAGAATCTCAGCAAACGCTACGGCACCACAACCGCCGTATGCGATGTGACCCTGGATCTGCACCACAACGAGTTGGTGTCGATCATCGGTCCGTCGGGCGCGGGCAAGACCACGCTCCTGCGTTTGATGGCAGGCCTCGAACGGCCCGATGGCGGGTCGATCGAATTTGGCGACGGATCGAAGCAGCGGGAGCCCGCGGTGCTGGTGTTTCAGGACTTCCTGCTGTTTCCCACCATGTCGGTAGCGCGCAACATCGGATTCGGGCTCCGCGCTCGAGGCTGGAAGCGGCGCGACATACGGGAACGGGTTGATGAGCTCATGGCACGCTTTGGACTGACCGACAAAGCCGACTCCTACCCCGCCTTGCTGTCGGCCGGCCAGCAGCAGCGGGTGGCCATCGCACGCGCGCTGGCCGTGCGCCCTCGCCTGCTTCTGCTGGATGAGCCGTTTGGACACCTGGACAAGAATCTCAAGATGGAAACGGCACGCTACCTCAGGCGTATGCAACAGGAGTTCGGCATAACGACCGTTGCCGTGACCCACGACCTCGAAGAGGCGTTCGCCATGAGTGATCGCGTCGGAATCATGATGGACGGGCGGTTGATTCAGTCCGGGGCGGTCTCAGAAGTGTACAGTCGTCCGGCGACGTTTGAGATCGCCCGGTTTCTCGGCCCGGTCAATCGGTTTCCCGCTTCGCTGCTGGAGTGCGTCCGGTGGATGCCGGGCAAAGCGCCGCGCGTAACCGCGGGCGATGACATGCATCGCGAAGCGCTGCGGCGTCCCGACTGCCGGCTGTACTGTCGCGCCGAGAGTGTAGCGATTGTACCCGACCAAGACGGACCGGCTACGGTCGCCGAGGTGGTCTTCGCCGGCATCATGGTGATGTATCGGGTTCGGATCCCGCATAACGGGGTGGACCATGAACTCACCGCACTCAGTCTCGAGGACGGCATCAAACCCGGAACCCGGGTTTCACTCACGATATCACAGCTCTTTTCAGAGGAGACCAACCCGAAATGACTGCCACGAAGCTTGGTGAAAACGA
>PWMO01000510.1 GCA_003558175.1 Spirochaetaceae bacterium | reverse complement strand
TTCTCTTCGCGCACTGCGCGTTCGATCATGCGCGCGGTGACGTCACTCAGGCCGCCGGGGGCGTACGGTACCACGTAGCGGACATCACGCGACGGCCACTCGCCCACTTCTGCCTCTCCGGCAGCAAAAGCCGTAAAGACGGCCCCAAACATCAACGCAACAACTGCTCCTGCAATAATAAGCCTTTTCATTCTTCTTTCCTCCTTTCCAGATGACACGATGCAACGATCGAGCTTACTTCTTCTCAGCCTGTCCGTAATCTCCCGGCTATCTCTCCATAGGCAACCCCCGCCTCCGACTTACTGCTTCATAATTGTGTATTTGGCAATAAAAGCAATATTTGTGCCGCTCTCTCATGATCCAGGTGCCTGCTCCGGGCCGGAAATGCTAAATACCGATGCGCGGCAGCGTCTCTCTGAGAAACTCCTCCTGCTTCCGCATGTAGCGAACCACTGCGGCCGAATCCATGTAGTGCAGGTTCAGTTTGCGCTCCGCCGCTTTGCCCCGATGCTCCGGGTCGTCGAGCGCGAGCCTGAATGCTCGCGAAAGCGTGTCAATAACCTTTGGATTGGTGCCCGCGGGAACCGCGAGCGCGCGTGCCGACCCCAGCACGATGTCAAACCCGTACTCCCTGAGAGTGGGGACATCGCTGAACCCGTCGAGGCGCTCTTCAGTGAACGAGGCGAGCACCCGCAGCTTACTGGCGTCAACGCTCTCGACCACTTCGCTGATCTTGGCGACCGACGCCTTCACGTAACCGTCTCCAAGAGCGCGCAGCATGTCGGCGGTGCCGCCGAACGGAACATGCGTCAGCTGGATGGCCGCCTCATGCTGCAGGTACGTCGCCGCGATGTGATTGGACGCCGCAACCCCGTTGTTTGAGACGGTCATCTGCTGGGGATGTAGGCGTCAGTACTCGAGCCAGTCCTCAAACGTCTGCCACGGGCTGTCGGAACGCACTACGAGCACCGCAGGGTCCAGCACGTAGTTGCCGATGGGAGTGATGTCCTCAACGCGGTAGCGCGTCTGGCGCCGACCGGGCAGGCTGACGAAGGTGGGCAGATTGATGAAGCCGATTGTGTAGCCGTCGGCGCGGGCGCGCGCCAGCTCGGTGAAGCCGAGCTCGCCGTCTTTGCCGTCAACGTTGCGTACGATGATGGGCTGCCCGAGCTCGCGCTCGAGGTAGCCCGCGAGCAGGCGGGCCCCGATGTCGGTCCCGCCGCCTTCTTTGAAGCTGACGATCATCTCGATCGGCCGACCGGGAAACCGGGCGGCGCGATGACTGTCCAGCATGGAATGGAGCGGGAGCCACAGCGCTGCTGCAAGCAGGAAAGCCGGAATGAGGAGGAGCGCTCTGAATCTGGCCGTACGCATCGTCCTTTCACTCGTATTGTTAAGATTTTGTTAAGGGGCATTCTATCACGACATGTTTTGCAAAGCAAGGAATTATTTCGGCAAATGGGGCGTAATTCGGGCTTTTATGTGAGTTTGTGTGAAGATTCATGAAGGCGGAAGAGCAAACGGGAAGAAGCAAAACTTGAAGAAGCAAATGCGGGAAGGCGTCAGAGCGCCAGCTGCTGCTGCTCGGCCACGGGGAAGGTTACGCGAAAACAGCTGCCTGCGTCGGGGCGGCTTTCGAGTTCGATCTTTCCGCCGAGCTCACTGACGATATCCTGAACGATGGTGAGCCCCAGGCCGGTACCCGCCGACTCGCGTCCGCGGACCTTATCTACCCGGTAGAATCGCTGGAAGATCAGCTGGTGCTCTTCTTCGGCAATGCCGATGCCGGTGTCCCGCACGCTGATGCAGATGGACTGGCCGCGGCGCTCGGTTACAATCTCCACCGTGCCGTCCGCCGGAGTATACTTGATGGCGTTCTCAAGCAGGTTGATCATCATCTGGCGCAGCCAGTCCGGGTTTCCGTGCAGCACCGCCTCTTCGCCTGCAGGATGGAAGTTCAATGATATGTTCTTTTCTTCCGCCAGCGGCCGGGTGAGCGCCAGCACCTGGCGGATCTCCTGGTCCACCGCGAGGCGGCGCCACTGCGTGCGAGTCTCGATATTCTCTATCTCAGAGAGCGTCAGGAGGTCGTTGATCAGCCGCTTGAGCCGTTCGGTCTCGAGCTCAATCACCTGCAGTGCGGTGCCGCGGTCCTTGTTGCTGAGTCGCTCCCACGACTGCAGCGTCTCGACAAATCCGGCAATCAGGGTGAGCGGGGTGCGCAGTTCGTGCGTCACATTGGCGACAAACTCACTGCGCATATTCTCGAGCTTGCGGATCTGGGTGATGTCCTGCACCAGCAGAAACACTCCCATCACCCTCGGCTCCGGATCCAGCGCCTTCATCAGCGATGACTTGACCCGCAGCATCAGCCGCCGATTGGGTCGGCCGACTTCGATCTCGTGCTCGGTCGCCAGACCGCGCCGCATGGTTTCCCGCACGATGTCCGAGATCTGCGGTTGTTCGGCAAACACCTGCGACACCAGTCTGCCGGCCGCGTTGCCGTCGATCTCGGGAAACAGGCGCTGCAG
>PWMO01000355.1 GCA_003558175.1 Spirochaetaceae bacterium | reverse complement strand
GGCATAACCGGTACATCCGAAAAGCTTGCACACATCACAGAGCCAGTCAACTTTTTTTAACTTCTCAAGATTGCAGGCCCTTTTCCCGTGAGGATCACAGATTTTGCCCCCTAAAAATTTCACCATATCTTCGAACTGATTTCGCAAGCTGCCGCGAACCCCCTGGGGTTTTATCTCCCGGCAATTCTGGGAGATATCGCCGGTGCGAACAGGCGAAAGGGTTTTTAGTTTAAACTCAAATTTCTCCATGGATTTCACCAATATTTGCGGAATTTAATAGGCGTCTAACTATTATACGCATCGACACCATAATATCTGACAAAATATATCTCTCTACCTTTTCTCAGCTAATGAGATTTTACAAACATTGCTGCAATCTCACTAACTCCGCATATAAAGCAATTTTTGCGTACAACATCCTCATGCTTAGGAGTAACAAAGATAAATTGCTCCTGAGTTAATGAAAAAACTGTTTATATCAACGTATAGGCTTTTTCAACATCCGTTATTGCCGGGTGATTGCGCCAATATAAGGCCTAAAAATATGGCCGCTGTAATCAGCCAAGAAACAAATTTCAAAATAATTGCTGCTAACATAATTCGCTCACCTCCTTTTAAGAAAAAAGTGTTTAGTTATACGAGCATAAAGGAATTTCGATTCCTTTTGCCGAAAATATTAATATCTTAATATTCACACATTAACAGTTTTATACTGCATCAATAACAGCCAGTTTCTCCAACGGTTCGATTATGCCAATAGTGATTTTTTTTGCCATTGCCGAATCGATATCATGCGGTATATGAAGAAAGGCGGCGTATTGTGGATATTTTTTGACATGGCGGAATTTCAGCAGCGCCCAATACGTACTTTCGCAAACAAATTGACCTGCTTTTCGTGACAATTCACTTTTTACCCCGGCCGAGCTTAGACTGTTGAGCATATCTTCAAATGGCCAAAAGCCTTTCAATACTTTAGGAGAATCTTGGGAAAATTCTTTTGGCAGACGTGCCTCAGTTTCAATCTTGCACCCATTGTCGGAAAAATACATCCCAAGACACAGACAAGCATCCGGTTTCTCTTTTTTCAATAAATTTTCCATTTCTTCCCTTGCCTTCTGATGCTCTACGGGTAATTTGGCAAATTTCAATTTGAAGATTTCCGCTTCTGTCCTGAGTCTGTTGATTTGGTCTAAAACCAGTTCGCTCGTATTTATTTCATTTCCGCCGAAAGGCCCAAAACAGGTAATCAGCACCTTGAAAATATCATCATTTTTTTGAAACAAAAAACTCCCCCCCCTTTCGGGATTGAAAAATCTTCTAAGTGCTTTAATCGGTCTTAAGGTAAAAGGCCTTTTTGTCCTCCATGTTCCCTCAAATGTTTCTGTAAGAGGTTTCGTATTTTCGAAAAAACCTTCGTATTTGAAAGAATGGTGATGGAGGCCTTCATATGTCTTTTGGAATGTTATTTTCTTTTCTTTTACATTAAAAGTACCTTCTATTTGAGCGTGAAGATTGTCGATGTCCTTGCCGGCCCATTTCCTATCTAAACTGGGTTCGAAAGCTGTTCCTGAGAAACGCAAATGCATTCCTTGTGAACCACGCTCAAAATGCTCGTCTTTAACGGTGAGTTTAAATGGCCATTCTTGTCCTTTTTCCTTATAGCTTCCATACCAGGAGCCTTTCAAAGAAAACATTCCAGACTCAAAATGCTCAACAAATTTCTGAAAAAGATCAAAATAATGTGAATGCTTGATCTCGCGGTTTTTCTCCAGCTCGCACCACTCCTTTGAGCGATACAATCTCCTTACATTGCCCAAGCCTCCCAAAGCTCTTACGGGTACATATTCGCGTATATGACCATTGGGTTCTTCTATACAATGGATACACTGATGTAGCGTCGGCTGATTGCATGACTCACATATTTCAGTCTCAGAGCGTGGCGGGACTAAGATAATTACGACATCTTTCCCGGCAAGCTTTCCCATCCTGAGTTCAAAGAGATCATGCGGGCAGTCAGGATACACCTTTACTCGTCCTTTTGCAGCACATCCCCAGCCTTTTTGCGGTCGTAAAACGGCTTGTTCCAAATACCGCAAGAATGCATCATCATCCTTCTTATTTCTAAGCTTACGTGGATCACTTGCATCCAAACCTACCGGTTCCGCTTCATCGTTAACGCCAAGCAAAACACATCCACCGTGAGTATTTGCCAGTGCTATTACGGCTTCAGCTACATGCCAGCGATAATCATTTTTATTTAATTTGTTTCCGGAAGAGTCATCTTCCGGAGGGCCACATGCAGCTTTAAACTCAAGCCAGTCGGTTTCCATCCCAGAAGCCAGATCGATAAGGTCAATTACTTTATTTTCATTTTCTTCAAGAACAAACAAACATAAATCATATCCGCTTATCTTTTCTGTGTTTTTATTTCCGTCATTCTTCATGTCATATACTCAGTGTCTTCGTGGTTATTTTACCCCAACTATTAGTCGACGCACTGCAACTGCATATGATCTTCAATGTGCATTTTATT
>PWMO01000374.1 GCA_003558175.1 Spirochaetaceae bacterium | reverse complement strand
TATCGACAGCGTAGCGGAACTCAACGACCACGCCGACCGCTTCAACGGCGAGATCATCGGTATCGATCCCGGTGCCGGCTTGATGGCGGCGACCGAGAATGCGCTGGAAGTGTACAACCTCGACAACATGACCCTGGTAGAGGGCAGTGATGCCGCAATGACCGCGGCACTCGGTGCGGCTATCGACAACAACGAGTGGATTGTTGTAACCGGATGGACGCCGCACTGGAAGGAAGCCGCCTACGACCTGAAGTACCTTGAAGACCCCGAGCTGGTCTTTGGCGAGGAAGAGTACGTAGCAGCAGTTGCCCGCGAAGGTCTCGCAGAGGACATGCCGGAAGTGCATCAGTTTCTCGACAACTTCTTCTGGACGCCGGCGCAGCTGGGTGAGGTTCTGATGTGGAACGAGGAAGCCGGTTCCGATCCTTATGAAACCGCGCAGCGCTGGGTAGCGGAGAACCGCGACGTCGTAGACAGCTGGATTCCATAAGCTGAGCTATCGACAACTCAGTTGACCCGCGTGGCTGGACCGCGCAGGCACAACAGTTCCAAGGCCGCCCGCAAGGGCGGCTTTTTTGATACTCTGGTGCTGTAGCCCGATTTCTGCAATGATCAGCGCATGAACATGCTCACCACCATCTTCCCCGTCTTCGCGATCGCCCTGCTGGGGTACGTGCTCACCTGGACCGGGGTGTTCCGCCTTGGCGACATCGCCGGCCTGACAAGGTACGTCTTCAACGTGGCGCTGCCGGTGCTGCTCTTTGACTCGATGTCGCGGATGGAACTGCCGGAGACGGTACGGTGGTCCTTCCTGCTGGCCTACTATATACCGGGGATCATTGTATTTGCCGCCGGAGCCGCGGTGGGGCGGCGGCTGTTCGGGCAGAGCCGTATTGCCAGCGGCGTCTACGCCATGGGGTGCAGCTACAGTAACACGGTCTTTCTCGGCCTGCCGGTGGTGGCCGCCGCCTGGGGCGATGCGGCGCTCTTGCCGTTGCTGCTGATCATCGCGGTGCATTCGTTGATCTACTTTACGCTCACCACTGCGGTGGTCGAGTTCGGACGTCGCGGCATCCGTGCCGGGAGCAGTGGCCGGCGGGCGATGCTTTCGGTGCTGGGGCGAACCGCAATGGGGATGCTGCGCAACCCGATCGTGGTCGGATTGCTGGCGGGCGTGATGTACAACTACGCCGGACTAACGCTTCCCGGCATGGTGCAGTCGGTGATTACTCCGCTACGCGCTTCCGCCCTTCCCGCAGCGCTGTTTGTCACCGGAGCTGCGCTGCGGCAGTACCGGCCGATGGGGCACATGCCCGAAGCGCTCACCGCAATCGTGCTGAAGCTGGCAGTGTACCCTCTCCTGGTGTGGGGTGTCGCGACGGTGCTGTTCCGGCTGCCCGCCGAATGGGTGGCCGTGGCGGTGGTTACCGCCGCAATGCCCACCGGGATCAACGCCTCGGTCTTTGCGGTCAAGTACGATGCCGCCGTGGCGCCGGTGGCCACCGCGGTTCTGTTTGGTACCGCCTTGTCGCTGGTGAGCCTCACCACACTGCTGCTGCACTTCTCACCGGTCGTAATCGGGTAACGCAGTTTGCGCGGCAATGTACAGAAAAGGACTTGTGTAGGGCAGTGAGTTCTAATATGATTCGGTAGCCCCCCACAAGGAGTGTTTTCTATGGAAAAACTGTTCAAGCTGAAGGAGCACAATACTTCAGTCAAGACGGAGCTGCTGGCGGGACTGACGACGTTTCTCACCATGGCGTACATTCTGATCGTCAATCCTCTCATCCTCTCGGATGCCGGTATGGACTTCGGTGCGGTATTCACGGCTACGGCCCTGGCGTCGGCAATCGCCACGCTGGTCATGGCGTTTATGGCAAACCTGCCGTTTGCACTGGCGCCGGGCATGGGCTTGAACGCCTTCTTTGCCTACACCGTTGTCATCAGTATGGGATACTCGTGGCAGTTCGCTCTGACCGCCGTATTCCTCGAGGGTATCCTGTTCATCGTTCTGACCATGCTGAACATCCGCGAGGCTATCGTTAACTCGATACCGATCAACGTCAAGCGCGGAATCGCGGTCGGAATCGGGCTTTTCATCACCCTCATCGGCTTGAACAACGCCGGAATCGTTGAGGCGTATCCAGCCACCATGGTAACGCTTGGCGACGTAACCTCCGGTGGGGCGCTGCTGGCTCTGATCGGTCTGGTGATCACCGGCGGGCTGCTGGCGTTCAAGATCAGGGGAGCACTGCTACTGGGAATCGTGATCACGGCGCTGATCGGCTTCCCCATGGGCATCACCGAGCCACCGACCGGAAGCTGGGCTCCACCCTCGCTGGCGCCTACCTTTGCACAGTTTGATTTTTCGCAGGTGTTCACGGTAGACATGGCCATCGTTCTTTTCACGTTCCTCTTCGTCGACATGTTCGACACTGCTGGAACACTGATCGGCGTTGCCACCAAGGCGCGCATCCTGCGCAGTGACGGCAGCATTCCCAAGGGCAAGCAGGCGCTGTTTGCCGACGCCGTCGG
>PWMO01000455.1 GCA_003558175.1 Spirochaetaceae bacterium | reverse complement strand
CGCGCCGCCAACCGACTTGATCAGCGTCATTGACGTCAGCTTGAACAGTGCCCCGATATCCGCCGGGGGCTGCTGCAGCGCATCGAAGACCGCATTGAATCCGCGTGCCATGTTGATGCCGTGGTCGGCGTCGCCAATGGCGGCATCCAGCTGCGTCAGATACTCCTTCGACTCCGTGAATACGTCCCTTAATGCCCGTATCCAGTTCAGTACATCTTCGAGCAGCAGTTTCGAAGCCACCGACTAACCTCCCCATCTCAGGCCGGGCGTGATAACCGGCGCGTCCCAGAGCTGCAGCAACGTATCGTCGACCCGCAGCAGCGTGATGGAGAAGCCCTGCATCTCCAGCGAGGTGATGTAGTTGCCCACCAGATTGCGCGCAATCACAATTCCCCTGGCCGATGTCACACGTTCGAGCTCACCGTACAGCAGGTAGAGCTCCATCAGCGGCGTTCCGCCCATCCCATTGAGCATCGCGATCACTCGATCGCCTTTCTGGTACGGCAGGTCTTCCAGCACGGCTTCGGCCATCAGCTCGACAATTTCGCGTGCACTCTTGCTTGTGGACCGCTCGCGACCCGGTTCACCGTGGATGCCGATTCCGAGCTCGATCTCATCAGGGCCGAGATCGAACGTCGGCTTTCCGGCGGCCGGTACGGTGCACGACGTCAGCGCCATGCCCATCGACCGGCCGGACTCGCGGCACTGGCGCGCAAAGCCCGCCACGGTGGCCAGGTCGTTGCCGCGCTCGGCCGCTGCGCCACAGATCTTCTCCATCAGCACCGTGGTGCCCACGCCGCGGCGGCCGCTGGTGTAGAGGCTGTCCTTCACTGCTACGTCGTCATCCACAACAACAGCCTCAACGCTGATCCCTTCGGTCTGGCAGATTTCCGCTGCCATCTCGAAATTCATCACGTCTCCGGTGTAGTTCTTGACGATATGCAGTACACCCGCACCGCCGTCCGCGGCTTTGGTGGCCGCTTCCATCTGATCCGGCGTTGGCGAGGTGAACACGTCTCCCGGGCAAGCGGCATCAAGCATCCCCTTGCCGACGAATCCGCCGTGCATCGGCTCGTGCCCGCTTCCGCCGCCGGAGATGACCGCAACCTTGCCCTGCACCGGTGCGTCGGACCGAACAACGTAGGTCGGGTTGAAATACACCGCAAGCAGGTCGGGATGCGCGGCGGCAAGGCCTTGCAGAGATTCCCGCACCGCGTCGTCGGGGTTGTTCAGCAGTTTCTTCATCGGTTCCTCCTCCTCCGCAAGAGATCCTTGCTGTGGGCGTGTCTCCGTTCATGATACGTCACCCGAATCGCGGGCGCAAGCGCGAGATGGTGTGACCGTGGAACCTGTTACGAAGCTTGTGGAACCGGGTCAGTAGCGTTGTTCGAGATCGGCGCGCGGATAGTAGTGGCGCAGAATCTCCTCGGCACCGTAGCCTGCGTCGGCCATGCCGGCGGCACCGCTCTGATCCATCCCTACGCCGTGCCCCCAGCCGGCACCGGTGAAGACGAAGTAGCCGACCTCGCCGTCCGGATCGAGTTTGGGATAGACGGTAAACAGGTTGCTGCGAAGCCCTCCGAGGCGTGATCGAATCGCGTCGCGATCGACCGTCACCGAGCGGTCGCTCCCTACCACCTCTACGCGCTCTACCCGGCCACTGGTGCCGCGCCCGCGCGTAATCACGGCCTGTATGCGGCCAATATCTCCCGCGTCGAGCCGTGCGGCGAGTTCTTCGCGCGACACCCATCGTGACCAGCGGTAGGCGCTGAACGATGAGTATCGTGGATGGTTGCTGTGACTGCGTGGGCGTTCGTGCAGCCACTGCTCGAGATCAGAGGGAGGGACCGGCTCATCGCGCGCCGGCAGGAGACGGTCCGAGACGCCGACCAGTGCCGACTCGAACCCCCAGACACTGCCGCTGCTTTCGGTGTATCCGGCACTGTTTGCGGAGTAGACCGCGTTTAACGGCGTGTTGCCGTCCATCAGCACCATCCCGATTGTCGCTTCCACCGCCTGCGTGGTGCGGGGATGCTCGCCTCCGACACCGCGGTAGAAGGCCGACAGCACCGAGCCGAGGAGGTCAAAACCGCGTTGGTGAAACCGGGACCGCGGCGCCAGCGTGTACGAACGGGCCGCTATCGCCTGCGCCGCCAGCGCCTCCTGCGGCCATCCGGCGGGCATCTCGGAAGGGACCACTGAGAGCAGGTACGCTTCAACGTTGACCCGGTTCACCAGGGTGAAGCCGCGGTCCTCCCAGGTGAGAATGCGCAGCGTACCTCGATAGCTGCGGTCCTCGCGGCCGGCGCGAAACTGGCCGTGTCCGTACTCGAGGTCGAACAGCATGGTGGTGGCTTCCGGGTCTGCGAGACGCAGCTCCAGCGGTCCGCGCCCTTGATAGATTTCCGGCCCGTCTTCGATCGAGACGGTCACTGCGTGAGCCCCCGCGTGTTCCACCAGTAGAACGTCGTCGCGGCGGCCGCTCGCGACTGCCTCGTCGTTCGATTCATCGATGAGTCGCCATTCGGCTCCCGTTT
>PWMO01000206.1 GCA_003558175.1 Spirochaetaceae bacterium | reverse complement strand
CGTTCAACAGTGCTCGTGCGATTACCAGCCTGCGCTTCATACCGCCGGAGAGCTCGCGCACCCGTGAGGTACGTTTCTCGCGCAGTTCCATGAACTCGAGCAGCCACTCAATCCGTCGCTGCGACTGTCTTCTGGGGATGCCGTAGAAGTCGGCAAAGATGCGAAGGTTCTGCTGAACGTTGAGCTCAACGTCCAGGCTGTCTTCCTGCGGCACCACGCCGGAAAGCGTCTTGATACGAAGCTGATCGGTGCGCGGGTCAAACCCGAACACCTGCATGGTGGTATCCGGATGGTGGTCAGCCTGGGCTTTGCGGTACAGCACCTTCATCATGGTGGTCTTTCCGGCGCCGTTTGGTCCGAGGAAGCTGAAGCAGCTCGAGCCGGGAACCGAGAACGACAGGTCTTTGACGGCGGTCAACGTACCGTAGGATTTGTACAGGTGTGCAACCTCTATCGCCGCAGCGCTCATGAGAAACAATATATGCAGAAACGGCCGACAAGAAAACCGTGTTCGCTGCGGTCATGATGACGGCCGCAATCGCGCCACCCTGACGCCTCGTCCGCCACGTTGTGCGTGGATCCGCCCATCGCCCGCCGCTTCGCCCATCACCCGCGTTGTACAAGGTTCGTAACAGTCTGCTTGCTTTTCACAGGAGCGCGCATTAGCTTTTGCGGTAAAGTATTGAGAAGGAGCGCATCGTGAAGTGGACGCTCGCGCCGGCACGCTGCCGGAAGTTGACCCTGGCTCACCTAGCCCTACCTGTGTTGCTTGCCTTCGTGGCGGCGCTCGCTTTTGGTCTCAGCTCGTGCGGCGGGCGCCCCGGTTCCAGGGGAGAAGACGGCCGTACCGCTGCGACCGGTGACGAGGCGGCGTGGGCGCGCGAAGGAAGAAGAGAGCGCGCCATTGAGGCAATTGAGATTACCACCGGAAGCGTGCTCACCCACGTGTCCGGTTCCGGCAGAATCAGTGGAGCTCGTGAAGCCACGGTTGTCTCGGAATCGCAGGGGGTGCTGCAACGGGTAGAGTTTCACCTCGGCGACCGGGTCGCAGCGGGAGAGCTGTTGGCGGCGTTTGACAACCGGGTCGAGCGTCTGGCAAAGGAGCAGGCCCGAGCCCAGGCCGATTCCGCCGACATGGAGCTGGCTGCGGTTCGCCGCGGTCGAGACAGCGGAGTGTCGTCGCGTACTGAGCTTGCGCGCGCCGAGGCCGCTGCCGCGGGGGCCGCTTCCGCCTACCAGCTGGCATCAAAACGCTACGAAGACCGCAGGATCAGCGCCCCGATCAGCGGCAGGATCGCGTCGAAGGACGCGGGGGTTTCCGCGGGCAACTTTCTCTCCAGCGGAGCCACGGTGGCTCGTATCGTCGACACCGACCGGCTGCAGGTCGAGCTGGCGGTGGGTGAACGGGAAGTTGCCTACATCGAGCCGGGACTGCCGGCGGAGGTGACTCTTGCCGCGTGTGGCGGGCAACCGCAACCGGCGGTGGTTCGGTCGGTCGCGGCCGGCAGCGATCCGGCGACCGGTAGCTTTGCGGTAATTGTCGCGTGGGACAACCGCTGCGGAGACGAGGTGCGTTCCGGGATGACGGCGGAGGTGCGCATATCGCCTCGGACCGACCGCGAGACCGTGCTGGTGCCGACTGCGGCGCTCACGCGACGCGACGGGCGGACGGTCGTGTACGTTGCCGAAGACGGCGCTGTCGAGATGCGTGAGATCACCGTTGGCCGGCGTGTCGGCAATCGGGCCGAGGTGCTCGCGGGGCTGCAGCCGGGCGAGCTGGTGGCGGTGTCCGCACTTACGTCGCTCAGCGACGGTGATCCGGTGCGGGTTACGGTGACGGGCGCCAGCGGAGAGCTCGAATGAATATCGGCAAGCTCTCGGTTGACAATCCGGTGCTCATGAACATCCTGGTCGTTCTGTTGCTGGTGTTCGGCTTTTTGAGCGCGGCGCGACTGCCGCAGGAGCAGTTCTCGGATGTTCCATTCTACTTCGTCAACATCGCCGTTCCCTACCCGGGTGTCTCCGCCGCCGATATCGAGCGGGTGGTGACGGTTCCGGTTGAAAACGCGATGCAGGGCGTCAACCGCGTCGATCAGATCCGGTCGGTAA
This sequence comes from Spirochaetaceae bacterium, assembly GCA_003558175.1. GTDB lineage: Bacteria > Spirochaetota > Spirochaetia > DSM-27196 > PWMO01 > PWMO01. Next base: position 430 of record PWMO01000206.1, on the reverse strand, counting down.
CCACCGAAGGGTTATCACGGGTTACGCTTGAGTTTGACCAGGGCATCACCCGGGCCGAGTTCGATCGTCTGTTCCAGGAGGTGCGAAACCGTTTCAACGCGATCGCGCTACCGGACGGTGTGCTGCAGGAGAGCATCACTGAGTTCTCCTCCAACGACTTCGTTCCGGTCATCGAGGTGATCCTTGTCTCCGACATGGATTACGCGGTGTTGAATCGGGCCGCGCGGAACCTCAAAGAGAGTCTTGAACAGATTCGTGACGTATCCGGGGTGACCCTGGTCGGAGCGCGTGACCGGCAGATTCTGATCGACGCCGATCCCGCGCGGCTCGAATCGCTCGGCGTGTTACTGGACGAGGTCGTGGCGGCTGTTCGGGCGCGCAACATCACGGTCCCCGGCGGGCAGCTGGTCACACCGTCGCGGGCGTACCT
>PWMO01000050.1 GCA_003558175.1 Spirochaetaceae bacterium | reverse complement strand
TCTCGCTCCTGCGCAACATCGGCCGAAGCGCGGTCTACCTGATGCTGGTCGTGCTGGTGACCGGGGGAACCTACTACTACATCGGGTTCGTCAGGCTGGGCCTTCGCCTGGAGGACAACCCGCAGGGCGCGCAGACGGTGCCGTTCTTCGAGTCGATTCCGGTCCGTGGCAATTTCGTCAGGTTCTTCTACCTGATCCGCTACCGCGAGAAGTGGGGCGGCACAGCCGAAGAGCCGCTTCGCCACGCGATCAACGGGTACGGTTCCTCTTTTGTTACCTCCTTCCGCACCGACCGCTTAGACCCCGAAGCGCTCCTTCCCGAGAATCCGCCGCTGAGCAATATCGTCCTCGTGGCACTGGGCTCGGTGCTTGCGAGCTTCCTGCTGTTCTTCGTACCGGTCTTCCGGCGCTACGGCCCAACCTTTCCGGCGCTCCTCGTCTGGATGGCGTTAGGGTCGATCTTCGTCTACTGGTGGGAGCCCTGGTATATCGAGCACTGGCTCTACGTCACCGTGCTGACCTGGGTGCTGCTGTTCGTAGTCCTCGAATCGGTGTTGACTCGCGTGAAGCACCGGTTGCCGCGGGGAGCGATTTCGGTTGCCGTTGGAATCGTGCTGCTCTCCTTTGGAGCGCTGATGTATTCGCAGAACCTCACCAACACCATCATCCCCAACATGAGACGGGGAGCGCCGACGAGCGTGAGTTCATTTGTGTGGGACGACGCCTATTTCATGGACGAGATCTACCGCGATCCGAGACGGGAGGGACCGTGACCGTACTGGTAACCGGTGGTGCCGGCTTTCTGGGAATAAACCTCGTGCGCTCCCTGCTGCGCCAGGGTGCCGCGGTCGTAACGCTCGATCTCGCGCCGTTCGACTATCCGGAACGCCCGCGGATCCGCGAGGTACGCGGCGATATCCGGGATCCCCACGCGGTGCGTGCGGCCATGGAGGGGGTCGACTGCGTTGTGCACGCGGCCGCCGCGCTGCCGCTCTACAGGAAAGAAGACATCTACTCAACCGATGTCGATGGAACGAAAACCGTCCTCGCCGCCGCCCGCGAGACCGGGATCACTCGCGTGGTCCACGTATCATCGACCGCGGTGTACGGGATTCCGGACCATCACCCGATTCACGAGGAGGATCGCCTCGAAGGCGTGGGGCCGTACGGCGAGGCCAAGATCCTTGCTGAACAGGTGTGCACCAGCTACCGGTCCGGCCGGATGTGCGTGCCCATTCTCAGGCCCAAGTCGTTTGTGGGGCCTGAACGACTTGGGGTGTTCGCGCTGCTGTACGAATGGGCCGCCGACGGCCGCGGATTCCCCGTGATCGGCCGCGGCAACAACCGGTACCAGCTGCTCGACGTCGAGGATCTCTGCCGCTCCATCCACTCTGCGCTTACGCTGCCGGCGGAGGCGGCAAACGACACGTTCAATATCGGTGCGGCGGAATTCGCCACGATTCGCGAAGACTTCCAGGCGGTGCTCGACTACGCGGGCCACGGCAAGCGCGTGGTGGGGCTGCCGGCGGGGCCCGTGGTCTTCGCGCTGCGTGTGCTCGAACGCCTCGGCGCCTCACCGCTCTACCAGTGGGTCTACGAGACCGCGGGCAAGGACTCGGAAGTGTCGGTTGCAAAGGCGCGGGATCGGCTCGGGTTCACGCCGCGGTACTCCAACCGCGACGCACTGCTGCGCAACTTCCGCTGGTATCTGGACAACCGTGAGTCGTTTCAGAGCGCCCACGGCATCTCGCACCGCAGCCCGTGGAAGCAGGGGGTATTCCGCTATGCGAAGCTCTTCTTCTGACCGCCGCTCGACCGGGCAGCTGTGGACCGTGGCGCAGGACGCAACCGGTCTGCTGCGCATCCGCCACTGGGTCAAGAACCTGCTCGTCTTTGCCCCGCTGTTGTTTTCGAGCAGGCTGCTGGAGGCCGACGCGCTGGCCCGTGTGGCGCTGACCTTTGCCGCCTTCTGCCTCTGTGCCTCAGGGCTGTATGTTCTCAACGACATCGTCGACCGCGAGCACGACCGTCACCACCCGCGCAAGCGCAACCGCCCCATTGCCGCCGGGCGAGTGGCCGTGACACCGGCGGCGGTACTCGCCGGCGTGATGCTCGTACCCGGCTTTGCGATCGCGACGCTCACCGGGCTCGCGGTGCTGTATGCGCTTGGCGCGTACGCGGCGCTGGTTGTCTCCTACTCGTTGGTCTTCAAGCGGTTCGTTGTGCTCGACGTTATGGTGCTCTCCGGCGGCTTCCTGGTCCGCGTCATTGCCGGCGGCGTTGCGGTTGATCTGCCGATCTCCCGCTGGCTGCTGCTTGCAACCTTCTTTCTCTCGCTCTTCCTGGGGTTCTGCAAACGACGCCACGAGTTTACCCTTGCTGACCACGACGAACACCGGACGGTGCTCTGCGTCTACAGCCGGGAGCTTCTCGACGTCTTCATCGTCGTGACGGTAACGCTCGCGATCATCACGTACTCGCTTTACACAATCGATGCAACCACAATCTCAAAGACGGGGACCGACGCGCTGATTCTGACCATCCC
>PWMO01000267.1 GCA_003558175.1 Spirochaetaceae bacterium | reverse complement strand
TCATCGGTGCCGCAACGCTGCCCGAGCGCGCGACCAACTACGGGTTACTGCTGATTCTCATACGGCCGGACCTGTTCCGCGAGGGCGGCGTAACCGAACGCGAGGTCGAGCAACTGCTGGCGGCGGTGGAAGGCTGCCCGCCCACGGAGGGCTTTGACTCCGTGCGCCTGCCGGGAGAGCGAGCAGCACGGGCTATCAACCACGCGCTGCAGCACGGCCTCGAAGTTGACCGGTCCCTCTGGAATCGAGTCGGCGAGCTGGCCGGCGCGGGCTGATGACGGGCGCCCCTCAGCCCCACCATTTCTTCTCTGCTGTGGCCGCGGGGCTTGCCCGCAGCCGTCCGCAAAATCCTGTACGCCTGCTTCAAACCGTGATATGATTGACGTCTGACAACAGTCCAAATGCCGAATCACGCGGTGATTCGGTGGATAGTCTCAGTGCATCGCATCGTATACCTTGCAGGAGGGCGTCATGTCGCATTCGTTCGGGATAGTAGGACTTGGGCTGATCGCGGACTTTCATGCTCAAGCAATTCAGTCGATGAGCAACGGCGAGTTGGTAGCGGGAGTGGACATCGCCGCGGAGAGAGTGAAAGCGTTCAGCGAACGCTTCGGTTGCGCGGGATACACCTCGCTTGAGGAGATGCTGCGGCACCCGGGACTCGATATCGTCATCATCTGCACGCCCTCCGGCGCCCACATGGAGCCGGCACTCCAGGCGATAGCCGCCGGGAAGCACGTGATCATAGAGAAACCGCTCGAGGTCACCCTCGAGAAATGCGACAGGATTATCGAGGCCGCCGACAAACAGGGAGTTCGGGTAACCACCATCTTTCCCTCAAGATTTCACGAGATCTCGCGCGAGATCAAGCAGGCGGTTCAAGACCGCCGTTTCGGCACCATAACCATGGCAGACGCGTACGTAAAGTGGTACCGAACCCAGCAATACTACGATGACGGCGGCTGGCACGGTACGCTCGCCCTCGACGGCGGGGGCGCTCTCATGAACCAGTCAATTCACGCGATCGACCTCCTGCAGTGGTTTCTGGGGCCGGTCAAGTCGGTACAGGCGTATACGGATACGCTTGGGCACGAGCGCATCGAAGTCGAAGATACGGCGGTCGCGGTGCTGCGCTTCCACAACGGTGCGATGGGAGTGATAGAGGGCTCGACGGCCGTTTACCCCGGATATCTGAAGCGGATCGAAATCGGCGGCACCGACGGCAGCGTTATTCTGGAAGAGTCGTCGCTGAAAGCGTGGCAGTTCAGAAACGAGCTGCCCGAAGATGCCTCAATTCGGGAACGGCATGCGGCGCGCCCGGACTCCGGTGGCGGTGCATCCGACCCCGCTGCCATCAGTTTCAAACCGCACCAGATGCAGCTACAGGAGTTCATCGACAGCCTTGATGCAGGCAAACCCAGCCTGGTTGAGCGCGAAGAGGGACGTCACGCCGTTGAGATCATCCTGGCGATCTACGAGAGCGCAAAAACCGGCCGTGAAGTCACGTTGTAACCAGGCCGTGAAGTCACGTTGTAACCAGGCCGTGAAGTCACGTTGTAACCAGGCCGTGAAGTAACGCTGTAACCTGGGTCTGATTCGGTCGATTCCTGTGGCCATATCGGCACCCGCCTGGTGATAGGGCTGAAACAACTTTCAAGAATCTCGGTGAGACCGGAGTCAGAGGGGAAGACCCAGTAGCGGTGTGGTCTTGTCCTCTTGGTTTCCTGTACGGTATCCCCAAATCGTCGCCATTCGGGTACACTGGCACCAAAACGGCCAACCATAATCAGGAGGAGATAGTGAAGCCAGTCGTCCGTCAGGGAGTGATCACGGTGCCGAAAAGTTGCATGGCTGCCGTGGACCGAAATCCAATTCTCCCACACAAATGTGACAGATCGGTTTGGCTCCGTACCCGGAACCGAATCAATCACATCCTGACATGATGAGCGGCATCACAGCGGGTTCAATGCTGGCATTTCTCCCACTGGCCGTTACCGCCCTTGTCGTTGTAGCGCTCCTGATTCGCAGGCTGATCAGGCTGGCGCGCTGCCCCGGTTTCGGCGGACGTTACGATCGCGAGCTGGGCTTCCTCAATCGCGGACCGCGGCTGGCTGCCGCCGCACTGGTGGTGCTGTCGGTCCTTCCCCCGGCCGTTCTCGGATTCTACCGTACCGTGGACCAGGCGACCGGGGGCGGTGCACGCGGGCAGCGTGGCCAGTTGCTGGCGCAGGACCACGCGGGCGAGGCGTTGCAGCGGCAGCCCGAGTTGCAGCTGCAATCCGAGGCGGAGTCCCAGCCGGAGCAGCAGAAGCAGCGCTCGGTTGCCACCCACGGCACTCCGCTCGCCCCCGTAGCCGCAGCTTCAACGGCCGCGGAAGAGCTCGCGATCAACGTGCCACACGGCCTGGGCGATCTTGCGTTCGCCTTGCCGCACCCCGACGCCGGTCCTGCCCGCGACGGCCGTCCTGTCGCCGACCGTCCTGTCGACGACGACCTGATTCCGGCGGACCTCGCGCAGCACGCATTCGTGGCCACTCGCCTCATTG
>PWMO01000306.1 GCA_003558175.1 Spirochaetaceae bacterium | reverse complement strand
CATAAGGGCGGCGGCGGATCTGTTCGGTAAGCTGGCCGCCTTCATCATAGCCGACATATCCCGGCGGCGCCCCTACGAGCCTCGAAACACTGTGTTTCTCCATGTATTCAGACATGTCGAGCTGGACAAGGGCTTCGGTATCGCCAAAAATAAACCGGGCAACGGACCTGGCAAGGAGCGTTTTCCCCACGCCGGTCGGTCCGGCAAACATCAGTGAAGCCACAGGCCTGTTGGGATCTTTCATGCCTGAACGGCTCCTTCTGACCGCACGGCTGACGGTTTTGACGGCCTCGTCCTGGCTCACCACGCTCTTGTGAATCTCCTCCTCCATATTCAGCAGGCGCTGAGCTGCCGCCTGTTCCAGGCGTGTCAGGGGGACACCGGTCATCCGTGAAACAACCTCTGAAATCACATCTTCATCCACGATGCCCTGCATACCTTCAAACAGGTTTTCTTCCTTCATTGAATCCTTCTCTTCCCTGAGCTCATCCCTCCGGTTGCGCAGAGAAACCGCCGTTTCGAAATCCTGTTCCTGAACCGCCTTGTCAAGTTCGGACGTGATATCACGCAGCCTTTGCTCCAGGTTTTTCAGTTCGGGCGGTGACTTCATCGATCTTAGACGTACCAGTGCCCCCGCCTCATCCACAACATCTATGGACTTGTCGGGCTGGAAACGGCCGGTAATATAACGTCCTGCAAGCTCGGCTGCGGCCTCAATAGCCCTATCTGTGATCTGAACCATATGGTGCGTCTCATAGCACTCCCTGAGCCCTTTAAGTATGGCAAGGGTTTCCTCCCTGGAGGGAGGGTTAACGATTATAGGCTGGAAACGCCTTTCAAGGGCACCGTCCTGTTCCACATATTTACGGTATTCATCCGGGGTTGTTGCACCGATACACTGCAGCTCTCCGCGTGCAAGCGGCGGCTTCAGCACGTTTGAGGCATCAATGGCGCCTTCGGCGCCGCCTGCTCCGACGATAGTGTGCAGCTCGTCAATAAAAATTATTATGTTTCCGTCGCGTTTTACTTCCTGCATGACCGCTTTTATCCGCTCTTCAAATTGCCCCCTGTATTTCGTACCTGCGACCATCATTGCAAGGTCCAGGGCAACTATGCGCTTCTCCTGAAGCAGCCGGGGCACATTATGGGCAGTTATCTGCAGGGCAAGCCCTTCCACAATGGCGGTCTTCCCCACACCGGCCTCCCCCAGCAGAACCGGGTTGTTCTTCTTGCGCCGGCAGAGTACCTGTATAACCCGTTCTATCTCTGTTTCCCGCCCGACAACGGGATCAAGCTCACCGTCACGTGCTTCTTCGGTAAGATCGCGTCCAAAGCTGTCAAGAGCCGGTGTCTTACCCTTGCCCCCCCGCCGGCCGGAATTTTCCTCGTATTCCCTTTCCCCTCCATCGGGGTCGGGGCCCAGCAGGTCTATCAATTCTTCCTGTACATCCTCCAGTTCGACACCCAGCTCATGAAGGACCTGCGCAGCAATACCGCTGCCTTCACACAGCAGCCCCATCAGCAGGTGTTCGGTTCCGACATAGTTCTGCCCAAGCCTCTTTCCTTCCTCCACAGCGTATTCAATGGCCTTTTTAGCCCGGGGCGCAAAAGGGAACTGCTTGCCCGCCATAATGACATCGGCAGCATCACGCACCCTCTTCTCCACCTCCATGCGAACTGTTTTCGGGTCAGCTTCAAGCCGCTCAAGGATGGTATATGCCATGCCGGTCCCCTCGCGCAGAATTCCCAGCATAAGGTGCTCGGTGCCAATATACTCATGCCCCAAACGCTGAGCTTCCTGTTTGGCATAGCTTATGACCTTTTTGGCCTTTTCTGTAAATCTGTCATACATTGTTCTGTTCTTCCCCCTTATCTGTTTCTTGCGCCTCCGCCAGTTCTTCCCGTAAATATGCGGAACGCATTTCATTTCGCTTAACTCTGTCCTCTTCCCTGTGTACTATTGTCTGTAAATGAGCGGGCAATGTCAATAGAATAAGCTCGTTCATCTTTATCCCGCTGAGGCCTTCAATGAACCCAAGCTCCACGCCCATACGAAGTTGTGAAAGCAGATTCACGGCCTCTTCGGATGATATGGCCTTTGCGCAGCAGAGAAGCTCGAAAGCCTTTCGCACCCTCGCCCTGAGCTTATCTTCATGCCGGCAAAGATACATGTCGCGAATTTCCCTTTCCAGCTTTATTACCCGCTGAGCCGCTATCTCCATCCTGTCGATTATCTCCGACTCAGAGATGCCGAGGGTTATGTTGTTGGAAATCTGATAAAAATCAGCCGTCCCGTGGGTGCCCTCGCCATACAGCCCTCTCAGTGCCAGTTCAAGGTCGCTGCATATGCGCCTTAACCTGTCCATTTCACGGCTCATTATTATGGCCGGCAGATGCATCATCACACCGGCCCTCATCGCAGTACCCACATTGGTGGGACAGGCGGTGAGATATCCGTAATCCGCGGAAAAGGCATAGGGGAGCTCTTCACCCAGCCGATCGTCGGCACAGCTGGCAGCACTCGCGGCTTCTTTCAGGCGAAGACCGCCGTAT
>PWMO01000369.1 GCA_003558175.1 Spirochaetaceae bacterium | reverse complement strand
GCCGCAGCACCCCTATTACCACACGTTTGCCGAGGCCGCAAGCGCCGCCATCCAGTGTCAAAGCCCCCGTGAACTCCCCCGCCTGATACCGCAAATAATGCAGCAGGTAGTCCGCGGTACACCTCGGGGATAGCAGCTCAGGGCTATTGGGCTCACTAATACATCAGAGCCTCTGCTTGGATGATGCCATTGACTGCGCCTACGGCGAGCTTTGGCTCTCCTTTGTCAAGAATTTTTTGGACGGAATGCTTGAGTTCTGTGTATCTAGCAGGATTGACTTGCTTGATGTGGTCCAGGAACACTTTCACCCGACCAAAATAATCGCTCAACATGCTTACTACGAGTTCTTCCTTGCTGTTGAGGTTTCCCAACTGCTGGGCCCTGTCTTCCGAAAATGGTGTGCCAAATGCGTCATTCAGCGATGTTAGCCAATTGCTTCGACCTGCGAACGGGATTGTCTGTTTGAAATTCTCGTAGTCAGCCATTACCTTGGCGAACAACTCTGCCTGGCGGTTGATTTGGTGTGCGAGTTCCCGAAGGTTGGGCGGCATGTTGAGACCTGCTGGATCATAGGTGAAGGTCGTCGTAAGTCTTTTTCCACATCCAGAGCAGAAAGAATCTGTCTCACTTACTTGTCTTCCGCAATTGGCACAATGCATTTCTCCCCTCTCCTTGGTTCCAGTCTACAAGTTCATTCGCACACTGCGGCACCAGGCGCAGACTGACAGTAGCTCCAAAAAGCTGGGCGCGCAATAGGTATTCTGCGGAGTAGTTGGCGCATTGTACGGATGAATCCTCATCAAGTACTCACTGAAGATTTGATAAGCTGCCGGATTCATGGCGCTCCACGGCTCGCCGGCGGTGTACGCCTCAATAGACACCCAGCGCCGTTTCGAGAACTTCACCGGTTCCATAAGCGTAGGGTCTCGCTCGGTAGTGGCGTAGAACTGCGCCACCGTGTAGCCCTCTTTGGCGCCTGCACCCGTCCGATGTAGCCTTTTGTTTCAAAACCGGTGATGTCCGTTTCTTCGTACACCTCTCAGTGTAGCATCTTATACAGAGGCACACCCGGATCACAGCGGTCGCCGGGTGTGGTCCAAACTGCGCTGCTTTTCCATTTGTCCGGACTGTAGTGTCTCAGGCTCAGCAGCAATGATCGGTTCTTAACCAGCATGAGGCAGGGGCAGCGTCGGTCATCTTCGAGTTGGTTCAGTGCTTTGGCTGATCGATGGGGAGGCAGAGGCGATAAGTCTGGCCACCTCGCGAATATCACGGAAGCTCCATCCTTTCAAACCGGCGGTGCATCTCATTCAGCACACTCAGTCCTCGGTTCTCAATCCAGTCGAGATTTGCTCGTGCGCGGGCATCAATCTCGACTGCTTCCGCGTTCCCGGCCAGTACTATCCCGTCCAGCTCCCGTTCCCAACCGGCGACCTGGCGCGGCAACTCCCTCAGCTCGCGGCTGATCTCCGCCAGCGCTCCCCGCCGCACGTCCCGTATCTCCTCGATGTGGTCAAGTCTCACGTCGGGGTCTACCCGCGGCAACCGGTCAAGTCGATCTTCCAAACGCCGGGCGAGCCTGCGTTTGTCTTCAATTTGCTGACGCGTGCTGCGCACCCGTTCGTTTATGCGCCCTTCCGAGGCCCGCACCAGGACGACCGGGTTCTGTCGCTCCGGCGTGACATCCCCCGGCGAACGCGAGCCGTTGCTTTCCAATCTGATGATTCGAAATCGAGGGCCACCGCTGATATACTCAACGGTCAACTTTACTTCCCGGTTCAGAAACCGTGCACCCTGGCGCGTGTGTACCGGTATCTGTTGGCCCCTCGCCGTCACGATCTCATAGTTGTTTGCACCGGATCCTGCCGCTTCCCGCAGCACCCCAACGATGACACCCCGGCTTGAGGCCTGTTGCACCGGGCGCACCTGCTGTACCTGATTCGCCGGTCGTACCTGTTGTGGGCGTCCGGACGGTAGTGCCAGGTCGCCGTTTGCAGCCAACCACACGCTCGCACCGATTCCAACCACGAGGAGTAAGCGCGCAAGACTCATATCGTTCCCTCCTTTTCACCAGCTACGTCGAATCTGTATGTAGCGACTCTGTCGGCATCTAAAGCAAACATCGTGCCAACAAACGGGTGTCGAGGGGGTAATTCCGGCCGGGAAAGCGGGTTGAACGGCGTCGCTGAAGCACCAATCGTTTCACGGGATCACCTGCGTGTGATCGCAGTGAAATACTGTGTGACCCGCACTCACTTCGTTCACTGCCACTAAGCTTGGTGAAAGCGGATTGAAGGCCGTCGTACCGCAGCGTTGCCACAAGTGGGCGCGCCGGCAGCAACGGCCACGATAGACTGCACAGCCGGGCTCAACTTCGTGTCTCGCGCCCTTTCAGGGAGCGTCGTGTCAGGGATTGACGTCATAGCGTTCGCCATTTCTCACGTCGGGTCCTGGCCCGGAAGCCCTCACGCCGCGTAGCGCCTCGCCCCGAGACGCCTCACGCCAGGGCGAACTTCGGCAGGTACTCCGCACCACGCTCCAGCGGCGTCGGCAG
>PWMO01000034.1 GCA_003558175.1 Spirochaetaceae bacterium | reverse complement strand
AGCATGATCACCCCGTCTTTGGTGTCAAAGCCGTCCATTTCTACCAGCATCTGGTTCAGCGTCTGTTCGCGCTCGTCATGCCCCCCGCCGTAACCGGCGCCGCGGGTCCGACCTACCGCATCGAGCTCGTCTATGAAGAGGATACAGGGTGCGTTCTTTCGACCCTGGTCGAACAGGTCGCGCACCCGGCTGGCACCTACACCAACAAACATCTCGACAAAATCGGAGCCGGACATGTGGAAAAAGTTGACGTTAGCCTCGCCGGCGCACGCCTTGGCCAGCAGCGTCTTACCCGTGCCCGGCATCCCTACCAGCAACACGCCCTTGGGAATCTTGGCACCAATCCTGGTGAAGCGCGTTGGATTCTTCAGAAACTCCACAACTTCCTGCAGCTCGTACTTGGCTTCCTTCTGCCCGGCAACGTCGGCAAACGTGATCTTGTTGCCGTCCTCGGCAAACTTCTTGGCGCGACTCTTCCCGAAGGAGAACGCTTTGTTGCCGCTGCCCTGCATCTGGCGAAACATAAACCAGACAAAGAAAAATATGATCAGCCACGGCAGGAACTCCAGTATCACGCGAAACGGCGACACCGGCCGCGGAGCGCCGGAGAACCGTACTCCCTGCTCCCGAAGTTGGGCCATCAGTTCCGTGTCGAAATAGGGGATGTTGGTAGTGAAGTTTCTGGCTTCCCCCGCCTGCCCGCGGAGCGTTCCCTGGATCTCGTACTGGTCCAGGATTTTTACCGTCTCAACCTCGCCGGCGTTCAGATGACCGATGAACTGGGAATAGGGAATCTCCCGCCCCGTAGTGCGTGTATCAGAGAACAGCATGAGCAGGAACATTCCACCGATGAAGAAGAGAAACAGCAGGGCAAAGCGATTGTTACGCCAGCCGAAACGCGGCGGCTCACCGTCACGCTTGCCGTGACGGTCATTATCATTGCGATTATTCTGAGACTGATTATTCTGCGAACTCATGAAATGAACTATCCCCTCTCCAGCAGCGAACCGTGACTCGCCTTACATTCCGGCGCGGCGCGTGTGTGGGCCCCGTTGCGCAGCGAAACAGGTCCCTGCCTCCGACATGGGCCGCCAGCACCGCAACCACTCCTCTTCCGTCCTCTACAACCGGGACCGCCGCACGCTCCGACTCCGCAATGTTGGACTCACTGAACAGCTTCTTGAGCGATTTCCTGCCGAAAGGCAACTGAATGCGATCCCCGGGACGACGCACACGGACCACCAGCGGTGGAACAAGCGAATCACCGCTGAATACTACCTCACGGACGCCGGTCTCCTCCGACGCCGCTGTCTCGATCATGATAGAGAAATCACACGGTGCCGTAAACTTCCGGCTGACCGTTACAAGATATCCTTTTTTGCCCGGCCGGACAATATCGCGCCGCACCACCAGCCGTTCACCGTGCGTTGTGACAACCAGACCGTGGCCGCGCAGCAGCACCTTCCGTGCGGGGCCAGTTTCGGGGCGCGGGTCTTGCAGCGATTCCGTGGCGTCGCGCGATTCAGCTCCATCATGCGCTGCTGCACCGTCCTCCAGTTCCCGCAGGAGCGGAGCGAAAAACCGCGTTGGAACGGTGAGGGGCGCTGCTGAGCTGCTTTCTGAAACTGACCGCACAACCGATCCGTCTGCCGTTCGGGAGACGTTGGCGCACGGCACCAGGGCTACCGCCTCGTAGAGCGCAGCCTGCCGCAGAGCGACGGGCCAGCTGCAGAAGTCCGCGAGCGGAGTACCGACTCCGTCGGATACAGGCTCCCACGCAATCAGCCGCCGTGCGAGCAGCCGCAGCCCCTCCTCAACGCGGCGAAGCTTGTCCGAGGCGCCGCAGATATTCATTACGGCATCGGGCTCGACCAGCTCCAGAGCCGGCATCACACGTTTACGCACCGCATTCCGCCGATACTCGGTTGAACGGTTGGATTGATCATCCACCCACGTCAGCTCGAGAGCCCGGCAGTACCGCTGCAGAAGCTCCGCGCGTACCCCGAGCAGCGGTCGAACAATGGTGTAGGCTTCGGCGCCGGCGGCGCCCGAAACCGCCCTGGTCGCGGGGATCCCCGCCAGCCCGACCGGGCCACCGCCTTTGAGTAATCGCATGATCACCGTTTCGGCGGCGTCATCGGCGTGATGCCCGGTAGCAAGGTAACGCGCCCCGCGCGATCCGCACACCTCGTCCAGAAAAGCGTAGCGGGCCTGGCGTGCGGCCGCCTCTACACCCGTGCCTTGCTCACGACCACGCGCACGCAGGTCACCCGCGGATGCCTGCCCGCACACAAGGGGCACGTCAAGATGTGCCGCGAGGCGTTCGACCGACCGGCGTTCGATTTGATGCTGATCAGGTGGGCGCAGGGCGTGATCGAAGTGCGCCAGCACAAGTTCGCCCCCTGCGCTGCGGATGACGTGGGCCATGACCGCCGCCAGCGCAGTACTGTCCCGCCCGCCCGAACAGGCGATCACCCAGGTGCAGCTGAGACGCAGCCCACGCTCGGAACAGAAACGGAGCACGTGCTCACGAAGCGTGAGTTCCGCGCTGGTT
>PWMO01000102.1 GCA_003558175.1 Spirochaetaceae bacterium | reverse complement strand
TCTCGTCGGTCTTGAAACCGGGGAAAAGAATCGATTCGAAGTCGTAAATGATTCTAATTATGCTCTCCATCGACGGCAGATTGGGTCCGTGCAGATGATTGATTCCGCCAATCGATGCGTACGATGCGAGGATCCGGTCGATTACCAGTTCAAGGTTGTTGGCCATGGACACAGTATGACCTGCAGCGCCTTCCGCCTGTCAAGATGGCCGGCCCGACGGTCACGTCGGCCGATAGGAAGGGGCAGCTGCGGCGGCCGCGGCCGTTATCAAAGGCGGGCGTTCACGGTACACTGCCGGACATGAATAAGCATAACCCTACGACGCATTCGCATCTTGCCTGGCACGAGGTCGACCGCAGGCACGAGTACGATGGGCGCATCTTTCAGCTGTGGAAGGTGCGCAGGCGGGCTGACGATGGACGGGAGGGCGAGTTCGTGCTGGTTGATTCGCCCGACTGGGTCAACGTGATCGCGGTAGTAGCCGATGAGCGGGGGCGCGATTGCTTTGTAATGGTGCGCCAGTTTCGCCAGGGCGGCTTCAGTACGGCACTGGAGTTTCCCGGCGGAATGGTGGACCGCGGGGAGGATCCGGCGGTAGCTGCCGCACGCGAGTTCAGCGAAGAGACCGGGTACTCGGCTCGCCGGCTGAAGATGATCGGTCGGACCAACCCCAATCCGGCGTTCATGACCAACACGGTCACGACCTATCTGGCCTCGGAGGTTGAGTATCACGGCAATCAACTGCTGGATGCCAACGAGATTGTGGATGTTGCGCTGGTTCCGCTGGATGACGTTGCCGCAGACCGCGTTCCGGAGTTCTCTTCACACGCGATTATGCTTGCAGCGTACCACTGGTACGAACGAGCGGTGGGCAGCAAATAGAGGCGCCGACCGGAGGAAGCGAAGCGCCCCCGGCTTGCCCGGCCGGTGTTTTCCTAAACACAGAGAGGCGCCGACCGGGGGAAGCGAAGCGCCCCCGGCTTGCCCGGCCGGTGTTTCCCAAAACACAGAGAGGCGCCGACCGGAATCGAACCGGTGAATAAAGGTTTTGCAGACCTCTCCCTTACCACTTGGGTACGGCGCCGTTGCTCTGCTGTAATGTACCAAAACTTGCGGGGCATGTCCAGCGGCGGAGCGCAGCGGGGCCCGGCGGGGGTAGGGGGTTGGGAGGATCAGCGGCCGGCTGCAGCCTCGACCGCGGCGTTGAACTCCTGCACGCGGGTGGCGATGGTGTCAAACGCCGGACGCCAGGCGTCGGCGCCGGTCACCGATACGCCGGCTGCGGCGGCCACGGCATCTGTTGAGGCGCTGCCGGTGGAAGCGAGCAGCGCACGATAGCGCTCGAAGAAACCGTCCGGAGTGTCGCGGTACTGCCGGTGCAGCCCCAGTGCGAACAGCAGGCCAAACGCGTACGGATAGTTGTAGAACGCGAGATCGTGGCGGTAATAGTGGCCTTTGACCGCCCACAGGTAGGGATGCATTGAATCAGGATCGAGCGCGTCGCCGTAGGTTGCCCGTTGCGCCTCCAGCATGGCGTCGCACAGCTCATCGGCACTCAACTCGCCCTGTTGGCGCCGCTGAAAGATGGTCCGTTCGAAGTAGTAGCGCGAAAGGATGTCCACTACGACCTGCGTTGCGTCCTGCAGAAACAGATCGATGAGGGCAATGCGCTCCGTCTCTCCACCGTGCGCCGGAACGGCCGACAGGGCGCCTTCAAGAACGATGCTTTCGCAGAAGATGCTCGCGGTTTCGGCGAGCGTCATTGGATAGTCGCGCCGCGCGGCGGGCTCGTTCTTGAGCACCTGATGATGAAACGCGTGGCCCAACTCATGCGCCAGTGTGAACAGGGCCGCGCTGGACCCGTCAAAATTTGCCAGGATTCTACTCTCACCGGCGAGCGGCATCGAGATGCAATAGGCGCCGCCGACCTTGCCGGGGCGCGGTTGGGCGTCGATCCAGTTGTTCTGTGCCGCGGTCCGGGCGAACTCAGCCAGCTCGGAAGAGAACGAGGCAAACCGGGCCGTGACGAAGGAGATTGCCTCGAGGTAGCTCCAGCTCCGACTCTGGCCCACGGGAGCGAACAGATCGTAGAAAGCAAGGCGCTGCACCCCCAGGGCGCGAGCTTTTGCGCGGAGATAGTCGCGGAAAAGCGGAAGCGACTCTTCCATGGCCGTAACCATGGTGTCAAGCCCCTGGCGGCTGAGGCGCGAGACAAACAGGGCGCGGTCCAGCGGCGATGCGTAGCCGCGTCGGCGGTCTACCACGATGCTGTGCCCCTTCACGCCGTTCAACGCATACGCGAGCGGTGTAGCCATCGATCGCCACGCCTCGAGCTCCAGCTCGAACGCTTTGCGGCGGACCCGCCGATCGTTGTGGTGCGCCATGCCGCGCAGCTCAACTACGGTGCGCCGCTCTCCCGGTCCCCACTCCACGGTCAGCCGTGACGAAACGCTTTCCTGCAGTCGCGACCACGCGTCGGCGCCCGAGCGCGCAAGATCGGCGGCCAGATTTTCTTCCTGCGGGCTCATCTGGTGTTGCCGCTCAACCAGCTGTT
>PWMO01000109.1 GCA_003558175.1 Spirochaetaceae bacterium | reverse complement strand
GCTGAGCATCAGCAAACGATCCATGAGGGCCTCCACCGGGTCATCCGCCGCCCAGCGGATCGGCTGGGTCAGGTGCAGATAACGGGTCTGCGGGGCACGGCTCCGCAGAATCCCCTGGAACCGGGTCGCAAGCCCCTGCCCGGCCCCCTCATAGCCATGGATGGTGGTGGAAAAGGCGACCCGCTGATGCCCCTCCAGCAGTCGGGCAAGCCAGTGGACGGGGATCCCGGCAGCCTCATCCACCAGCAGCAGATCCGCAGGGGTGTCACAGGCCTCGTCAGGGGGACGATATTCCAGAACGGCACCGGGCACCTCCAGCCGATGGCCCCGATCACGCGCCGCGCCCGAAGAGTCCTCCCCCAGACCGCCCCGAGCGTGAGCGAACACCGGCGCCACCGAAGCAAGACGAGGCGCAGTGACCAGGATGCGGTAAGGGGCATGTGTCACCGGCAGTTCCCGACGGGCCGCCAGCAGACGGGCGGCAGCGATGCCCAGGGCCGCGGATTTGCCCCGTCCCCGGTCGGCGGTGAGCACCAGCGGGCGCCCGGCCCGGCCATGGGCCAGGCGCTCCAGGGCCTGGACAGCCTGATGCTGATCCCCTGTGAGGCAGTCATCCGCATCGGGCGTCCGGGGCATGCCGACTGGCAGGGGGAAAGGCAAAGGCAGGTCCCGGGCCGTCAGGCTCTCCCGTGACGGATTCAGCGGCAACAGCCCCGAGTCCCCCAGAACACGCAGACACCGCTGCCCGAAACGGGAGACCTCTGCCTGGCGTCGGGGCAGGATCAACAGGACCACGCCACCCCCGCGCACTGCACCCGTCGCAGCTCCCAGGGCGTCGGGATGCAAGCCGGCCGTGGCGTCCAGAATCAGCGCATCCAGCGTCCGCCCCAGCAAGGTATCGGCCTGGGCCGAGGGCAGGTGTGGGTACGAGGCCGGCGAGGCCGGTGCGGCTCCCACCCAGGCCATCCGCATGGTTGCGGACAAACCGGCGCACCAGTCCCATGCCAGCGCCTGCATGGGCTCGGCCGGGCCGGCCAGCCAGACAAGGCGACGGTGCTCCGGGGAATCAGTCGGTGTGATCCGGACGTCGGGGCTGGAACGTTGTGACCGATGCGCCGGGTCGTGCCGGGAAACCTGGGGTGAGGACATGGTTTTGCCGTCGGGGCCGTGGTGGCGTGGTGGCGTGCCGCCCGTGAGGAGAACTGGATCACTGGAACGCAAAAATGTGAAACAGTTATAGCATCCAACCAGGGTCAGGCGTATGATCGAGCGAGCAGACATTGTGAAAGCCCTGACTGGACGGGCCTGAATCGCTTGATGGTATGGACTTCACTCGCTCTGCTCTTTTGTTCTTTTGATCGAGGTAATACTGAAGTGCTGACTGGTACCGTGAAGTGGTTTAACGAAAGCAAGGGCTTTGGGTTCATCACCCCCGACGATGGCGGCAAGGATGTCTTTGTACATTTCTCGTCCATCGAAGGCGGTGGTTTCCGTACGCTGGCCGAAGGCCAGAAGGTCTCTTTTGAGACCCAGACCACGCCCAAGGGCATGGCTGCGGCGAACGTCCAGCCCGCCTGATCAGGCTGAAGGCCCGGGGGCGCAAGCCTGCCGAACCCAGCAGACCTGACAACAGAATTGAGTGATGCGAACCCCGCCTTGGCGGGGTTCTTTTGTTTCAGGGACTCGACGGCCCCTAAGTTCAGTGGCTGTCCGGGCGGCCTTCCTTCTTCCCGGTGAACATGGATTTCAGGTAGGCATACCAGGGATCACCCGTGGTGCCGGCCATGTAGACATGGCCGATGATGAAGACCAGCAACCCGAAGGCCGCGGCCACATGCACATAGGCCACGGTGGCGAAAGGGAGCAGGCCCTCCAGCGCCGTCCCGCGCCAGGCGGCATAAAAGAGCAACAGCAGACCCGAGATCCACAGCGCCGGGGCAATGGCCGCCTTGAAGCTGAAATAAGCCATGCGCTGCAGCGGATTGTGCTTGGACGCGGGCGTCTGGGTATAGGGCTTGGCCTCCCCCGAGAAGATCCCGTAGGCGTAGTACATCATCACCGCCAGCATGCCCCGGTGCGTGGGCACGTACTGGCGCCACTCACCGGTGACCACATGCCAGAAGATGGTGAAGGCCCACAGCACGATCAGCGCCCAGGCCAGCACGATATGGATGGAGAACGCGGTGTTGTAGCCCAGCAGCCCGTAGGTGCCGTGGATCTCGAACCCCGTGAGCAACAGGCCGAAGATCAGCACCGCCTGGCTCCAGTGCCAGAAACGCTCATACAGGGTGAAGATACGAACTGAACTCATGGTATGCACTCGTCAGTGGTAGCGGCGGCGATGGAGCCAGTAACGGACCCCGCCGTGGCCCAGCACGCCCAGCAGGGTGAGGATCACGGCCGTCCAGCCGATGGGTTCGATCCAGGGATGACGATCCCGCCCTGGAATGTAGGGCCCGGGCAGATCCGCCAGGCGCCCGTCCGTGCTGTGGCAGGACTCGCAGCTCAAGGCCTGCTCCTTGGGCGCCACCATGTGATTCACCGGCCAGTACATGCGGG
>PWMO01000087.1 GCA_003558175.1 Spirochaetaceae bacterium | reverse complement strand
CGCTCACCAGCGCGGCAACCAGTCCCTCCGGAACCAGCCGCAGCGCCTCCCAGACCAGGATGTCCGTTGCCGGCCCCAGCACCAGGACGCATTCGTGCCGCTGCAGCGCCGCGGCGGCAAAGACCCGCTCGCGCAGTTCGTTCAGCTGCGCACTGCGCCCGTGTGAGAGGCGCTGCAGCCAGCGGTCACGGCCGCGGTCCGGAGGCGTAAAGGTCAGCACCTCCTGGTCGCTCTCGTCCTCAGCGGCTACCGAAAGCTGCAGCTCGCGCCGGCGCTCGACTTCGTCGGCGATTGTGGCCTCGTAGCCCTGCCGTGACGGCGAGTAGAACAGCCGCCCCTGCAGCGCCTGCGGCAGGTAGGCCTGTGCCACCCAGTGGTCACGGTAGGCGTGCGGATAGAGATAGCCCTCGCCGTGACCGAACCCCTCTTTGTCGCGGCTGGCGTCACGCAGGTGGCGCGGCACTTCCAGTGATCGCTCGGTTTCCACTGCCGACCGTGCGTCGAAGTAGGCGAGCGTACTGTTTGACTTTGGACAGGTGGCCAGGTAGAGCGCGGCCTGCGCCAGATGAAACTGCCCCTCGGGCAGTCCCACCCGGTCAAACGCACGTGCCGCCGCCTCCACCACAACCAGTGCGTGGGGATCGGCCAGGCCTACGTCTTCAGCTGCCGAGATGAGCATGCGGCGGAAAACGTAGCGCGGGTCTTCCCCGGCGGCAACCATGCGCGCCATCCAGTAGAGCGCCGCATCGGGATCGCTGCCGCGCAGCGACTTGATGAATGCGCTGATGCTGTCGTAGTGGTAGTCGCCTTCACGGTCATAAAGCAGCGCCTTGCGCTGGATACTCTCGGCGGCCACGTCAACGGTGATCTTGATCTCGGTTCCCGGCGGCGGGGGAAAGGCTTCGCCGCTGGTCTCGACCGCCAGCTGCAGCGCGTTGAGCAGGCTGCGCGCATCGCCGTCGGCAACGCTCACCAGGTGATCGAGCGCATCATCGGTCAGCATGACGCGAAACGCGCCGTAGCCGCGCACCGGGTCACTGAGCGCCTGCTGCGCCACCCGGCGCAGTTCCGCAGCGCTGAGCGGGCGCAGCTGGAAGATCCGCGAACGCGACACCAGCGCCGCGTTGACCTCGAAGAACGGGTTCTCAGTGGTGGCGCCGATCAGGATCACGGTGCCGTTTTCCACCCACGGCAGCAATGCGTCCTGCTGCGCTTTGTTCCAGCGGTGCACTTCGTCCACAAACAGGATCGTGCGTCGGCCGTGCAGCGACATCTGGTCGCGGGCCGTCTCGATCTCTGCGCGAACCTCTTTCACGCCGCTGAGCACCGCGTTCAACGAGGCAAAGCGGCTGCGGGTAGTGTTGGCGATCACCATCGCCAGCGTGGTCTTGCCGGTGCCCGGTGGCCCGGCGAAGATCAGTGACGAGAGCATGTCCGCCTGAATGGCGCGGCGCAGCAGGCGTCCCTCGCCCATGATGTGGTCCTGGCCGATGAACTCGTCTATAGTGCGCGGGCGCATGCGCGCCGCCAACGGCGCATCGTTGGGTGATGATGAAAAGAGCTGATTCTGTTCTGTGTTCACACCGGCGTTCTGGTCAGAGCTTGTCGACCGGTCCGCGAATCTTCTCCAGGCGCGACTTTTCAGCTTCGGCTTGCGAGATCTGGTCCTGGTATTCGTGGATCGTTTTCTGATGTTCGGCGATCTTCTCTTGCAGGGTCTCAACCTTCTTCTGGAAGCTCGTAATCTTTGCGGCGACTTCTTCTGCCGAGATTGCCGCCTGCAGGCGCTCGATCTGCTTCTCGGTGGCCGCGCAATCCTTCTCCAGTTCGCGGATGCGCTCGATAGCCTCGGCAATTGCCGCGACCGGGGCATCGTTCTTCTTGAGCCCGGAGCTGTATGTCTCGCCAACGGTACGGTGAACCTGTTCCAGCGACTGCTGCAGCGATTCTATCTGCTGCTCGATTCCGCCGGTGCGACGGGCCGGCCGCTTGTCGGCGCCGATCTCTTTCAGCTCTTCATCTACCGCGTCGCGCTCACCCTCGAGGTCTGCGATCTGGCGCCGGATTTCGTCGATCCTGGTGTGCACGCTCTGGTACGGCTCGAGAGCACTGGTGAGCGAAGGTGCGTCAACAACCGTGACAAAGTTGCTCTCCGCGACGGCCTTGCCGGTCTTGCGCAGCAGGCGCGGCGTATTCTGTTCGCGCGTCGTGCGCCGGTTGCGCAGCAGCGCGATCTTGCCCTTGGCAACCATACGGTCGAGAAAGGGCTTTTCCTCGGTCTCTCTTTCGAGCTGCTCGAGCTGCTGGTCGATGTCACGGATGTCTTCCTGGTTCTTCACCAGCTCGGAAAACATGTCAACGTAGGTCTGGTCGACGAAGGGGTTCTCTTTATAGATCTCGAACGCGTGCTTGCCGATGTCTTCGTACATCGGCGTCACGCTCTCCTCGAGGGACTCTATCTCTTCCTGGTGGGTCTCGATCTGGCTTTCTATGGTCTGACGGCGATCAACGAGCGAATTGATTCTGGAAATCAGCTGCTGTTCGGCCTCAATTTCTGTCTGGAT
>PWMO01000129.1 GCA_003558175.1 Spirochaetaceae bacterium | reverse complement strand
GGAGTACCTGCCGAAGTTCGCCCTGGCGTGAGGCGTCTCGGGGCGAGGCGCTACGCGGCGTGAGGGCCTCCGGGCCGGGACCCGACGTGAGAAATGGCGAACGCTATGACGTCAATCCCTGACAGGACGCGAGTCACGAAGTTGAGCCCGGCTGTGCAGTCCCGCGAGGCGGTTGATGGCAACGCCGCGCTCCGGCGACCTAATCCGTTTTCACCAAGCTTCGTGGCAGTTTATGCAGATTGTTGATATTCGTAATCAGTGGTATATTCAGCGTCGGAAGGAGAATCACGAGGAGTGCCAGGTGCGTTGTAGTTTTTGCGGTAAGAACGAGGCCACGTTTCGCGTTGAGCAGGCGAAGGGAGAAGAACATTCGCACCACTGGATCTGTGTCGGGTGTGCCCAGATGGCCGGCATCATGACCGAGCTGCCGCCGCGCATGCCTCGACCGGCCGATCTGTTTGAGGAGCTGCTCTTCGGACAGGAGGGCGATGAAGAGGCGGTGAAGCTGTGCTCAACGTGCGGCACCTCCTATCGCGACATGCGTTCTTCCGGACGCCTGGGTTGTCCTGATTGTTACACCGTGTTTCACGATGAAGTTACCGATCTTGTTGGTGGCGGCGACCCTGATCACGCCTATTGCGGAGCGATGCCGGCGCGGATCGAGCCGTACAAGACCTTCTATATCGACCGCGAAGCGCTGCGAAGGCAGCTTCAGACGGCGCTCCAGGAGGAGCGCTACGAAGAGGCAGCACACCTGCGCGACGCGATTCGTGTGATGGACGGCCGGGGAGCCAGCTGATATGGTAGTCGCGCACAAGCTGGACCTTGGGCGCGGGTGGTTTTGGGAATCCGGCGCCGACACGGATGTCGTAATCCTCTCCCGCATTCGCCTCGGGCGCAGTTTCGACGGGACCGTCTTCACCGACAGTCTCAGCTTTGAAGAGCGCGCGGCGCTGGCGTCCGAGATTCGCCGTTTTCTGCATGATCACCCGGTCGTTTTCGGTCGATTTCGACTCAACCAGAACACGTCGGAGCCGGCGGCGCTGCTGCGCGAACGGTTCTTGCTGGAAGCTCGCAGCACCGACTGCCCCGAGATCTACGTACGAGATGATCAACATTGCGTTGTTGTACCCTTCGAAGACGATCATCTCGCCCTGTGGGGGTTCCGCAGCGGCCTTGGGCTGCGCGATTGCCACCAGGATATCGCTGCATTTGCCGCAGAATTCGATGACCAGCTGCCGTTTGCGGTCTCCCTGCGCTGGGGCTACCTGAGTCCGGACCCGGGCGTCGCGGGTGCGGTGCTTCGCGCATCCGTATTGCTGCATCTGCCGGCTCTGATTGAGTCGGGTGACCCCGAGGGAGCGATTGCCGAGGTAGCCGGCGCGGGGTTGGTTCGGGTAGAGAACTTTCGTAGCGGGCGAACCGCGTCGTTGGCGGCGGTGGTGCAGCTGACCGGCACACCCACTTTCGGCGCGGATGAGTCGCGAATTCTCGTTCAGCTTGAAGAAGCTGTCGAACGTTTAGTACATTATGAGCGGGAAGCGCGACACGAGCTGCTGCGCAACCGCGGTGAAGAGACCGCGGACATGGTGCGACGCGCACTGGGGTTGCTACGTCATACCACGGCAGTGCGAGCCGATGAGGCCATGGAGTTGTTGTCCTGGATCAGGCTTGGTGTGGCGCTGGAAATTACCGATGAGTTAACTATGGAAGAGGCAACGGCCTTGCTGTTCGTGAGCCAACGTTCCCACGTAATGCGGGAAGCCAGGGTCAACGAGGACGAAAATGGCCTGCGGGCGCTGTTGCTGAAGCAGCAACTGACGTCCGGCGGTTGACTCCGGGAGGGGATATGTTCAAGGGGCTGACACAACGAGCACAGAAAGTGCTGACAATACTCGCTCAGGATGAAGCCAAGCGGTTTCACTCCGACCAGTTGCTGCCGGAGCACATTATGCTTGCCTTGCTCAAAGAAGGCGGCGGGCTTGGCTACAAAGCGCTTGAAAAGGTGATGGTAGATCCCGCCAAGATGCTGCTGGAGATCGAACGCTCGATCCCCAAGAAACGCGGAGGCTTCATTCTTGGTGACGTGCCTCCGTCACCGCGGGGAAAGAAGGTCCTTGAAGACAGCGCCGAGGAAGCGCGAAATCTGGGCCACGAATACATCGGCACCGAGCATCTGCTGCTGGCCTGTATGCGTGAGAGCGGCGGCGAGACGGCCAAGTATCTCGCCAAGCAGAGTGTAACCATAGAAATGATGCGTGACGTCATTGCTGAACTCTCCGGTGCCACCGCGGGAGGTGCGTCGACCACTCCGCGTCTGCCGCAGCAGAAGCGCAAAGCGTCCCAGAGCGGTCCTGCCGGAACCACCAAGAAAACTACTCCGACCCTTGACGAGTTCGCTCGTGATCTCACCGAAATGGCACGTGAAGATAAGCTCGACCCGGTTGTCGGGCGCGAACGCGAAATAGAGCGTGTCATCCAGATTCTGGCTCGACGAACCAAGAATAACCCGGTGCTGATTGGGGAGCCGGGCGTCGGCAAGACTGCCATTGTCGAGGGGCTCGCGCAACGAATT
>PWMO01000168.1 GCA_003558175.1 Spirochaetaceae bacterium | reverse complement strand
TGCTCTTCCGATCTCGAAATCAACCTTGCTCTCTTTCAACAGCGGCAGACGATCATTGACATCGTTGGGCGAGACTGCCGCACCCACCAACAGCCTGCCGGATGCATCGGTTGCCGCGTGCGGGAACTCGTTGTGCTTCTCGAGGTCTTTGACGGTAATGAGGCCGGTAAGGCGGTTCTGCTCGTCAACTACGGGAAGCTTCTCGATCTTGTGTGAATCGAACTTCTCCTTGGCGCTCTCGATATCGGGGCGCCCGACCTCCACCACCGGGTTGGGAGTCATCACGTCGCGCACCGTCAAGGAAAAGTCACGGCAGAATCTGAGATCCCGGCTGGTGATGATCCCGCACAGCTTGCCTTCGCAGAGAACCGGCAGCCCGGAGATATGGTAGCTCGACATGATCTCCCAGACTTCGTGGACCGTCTGTTCCTGGTTGACGGTAACCGGAGACTCGATAATCCAGTTGAGAAACCGCTTGACCTGCCCCACCTGACGCGCCTGCTCCGCGGGCGGGAGGTTGCGGTGTATCACCCCTACTCCGCCTTCGAGCGCCAGAGCGATGGCCAGCTGTTCCTCCGTAACGGTGTCCATCGCCGCCGAGACAATCGGTATGTTGAGATTCACGCCCGGCAGGAGCGAAGTCTTCACCGACGTCTCGTTCGGCAGAAAATCGGCAAACGAGGGCAACAATAGTACGTCATCATAGCTGAGTGTCTCTTCAAACACCTCTGTTCTCCTTGATTTGATTCATCACTGTTTCGTAGCGCCGGCACAGTTCGAGCGTGCGTTCAACCGCGCGCCCGTGATACTGATCCGGATGGGAGAAAAACTGCCGTGGATCGTCGTACCCTACCTTGCGCAGATGCGCTTCAATGAGTGGCCAGACCTCTTCGTTACGGCTGAGTACGTCGGCGACGCTCCCCCCTTCCCGCTCGGCCTCGAGAGTGGCAAGCCGGATGATCTCGTGAGCATCGCCGCGGCCTGCAAGCGCCAGGCAGATGTAGGCGGGCTCCGCCAGCACCATGTCGCCGCCGGACGCGAGGTTCTGCAGCATGCGTTCGCGATCGACTGCCAGCCCACGAACCACCTTGCGTACACGGGCGACCGCCGCCGCAAAACCGGCCAGGTATTCCGCGACAAATCGCGATGAGGCGGAATTGCTGAGATCGCGCTGATGTTCCGAGATCTGGTCCATGAAGAAAGTCTGCACGCGCGGCATGAACGTCTTCCACAGGCTCTTGATATGCTCGCAATTCCACGGATTGCGTTTCTGCGGCATGGTGGAAGACCCCACCTGCGCGGCACCAAAGCTTTCGCGCACTTCGTCAATCTCGGAGCGCTGCAGCTGGCGCAGGTCATCGGCGAGGTTGGCAATGATGCCGAAGGCCACGTTCACCTCCAGCAGCAGCCGAAGCAGGTACTCGGGCTCTACCAGCTGCGTCGCGTACTCCGACGGTTCGAGCCCCAATTCTTGCAGTACCTGGCGCTCGAACGCACTCGGATCGGGCGTCACCACCGACAGCGCGTTGTACGCCCCAACCGCGCCGGCGAGCTTGCCGCGCAGATCTCCGCTGCGCCGCACCAGCTCCTGCACGCTCTTTCCAAGACGAGCGACGTACTCGGAGAGCGCGTAGCCAAACGTTATCGGCACCGCATGGCGGCCGTGCGTGCGGCCCACCTGCGGCGTGTGCGCCTCTTCCCGTGCGCGCTGCGCCAGCTCAAGCACCAGCTCCGCAAGCTCGGGGATGATCACCTCCAGCATTGCGTCACGGATGCGCAGCGACTGTGCGGTATCCAGAATATCAACCGACGTCGCGCCGACGTGCACCCAGGCCGCCAGGTCCTCCGGCAGATGGCGCTGCAATACGTTTACCAGGGCGCGAATGTTGTGCTGCGTGCTTGCCTCTTCGGCGTACACTTCGTCCGCCGAGACATTCTGCGCGGCTCGCGCAAGCAGTCTGTCCTGTTCTTTGTCCAGCCGGTTGCCCGCGCGCAGGTGTGCACGCAACAGAGCGAGCTCAACCGCAAGGCAGTACCGTACCGAAGCGCGCTCGCTCAGATAGTCTGCCAGGCGGTCGAACAGCTCACGATTTGCTTGATAGTACCGGTGATCCAACGGAGAGATGTTTTCAAAGATGCCGCGAACGTCCATACACCATCATGCCCAAAGCAGGCGGTTTTGCCAAGTTACCGCAGTGAAATTCGTCGGAACTGTTACGAACCTTGTAAAAGCAGCGAAAAGCTGCAGAAAGTTCGCCCATTTCTGAAGCAGCAGGAAAACTGCGCGAGTATTAAGGGGTACACACGAGTGGCGCGCTGCACTGACCCGAGCTGCCGCGCACTGCCGCAGCGCACCACTCCGACACCCGTCCCCTACGGAGGCCCCCGCATGAGCCCAATTATACCGGTCCTCACCACCGCAGAAGCCACCCTCCCGTCTCGCGCTGCCGGTGGAGGCAGCGGTGCCCTCATCCCGTTCGGTGAGTACAGCTCAGACGGCGAGCAGGAGCGCACCGCAGCGTTCCGTCCCCCGTTCTGCCCCAACCCCTGCTGCACCCTGCACCACGGCCCGCCGGAACC
>PWMO01000291.1 GCA_003558175.1 Spirochaetaceae bacterium | reverse complement strand
CCGCGATGTGATCGATTACCGGTTGCGCGTTGTCGTAGGTGATATGCTCCGCAGATTCGAATCCTTCGATAGCGGACACGGACGGTGTAAGGTGAACGTTGTCGCCTTCTTCCTCGTAGAGGTGCTTGTTGATCAGATCGACCGCAAAGAGATCCTCCGACGCAATCAGATCGAACACGTACCGCTGCACGTTGACCACCTGGTTATCGTCTTCATCTTCAAAGGGACCCTGGGCGAGGTTCACGTAGACGGTGCCGCGAATCCAACCGTGGCGATTCATCTCAGCGCCGCTCATTGAGATATCGATCAGGTAGATCGGCGGACATGTCGCGAGCACCTCGCGCACCACTTGTTCTGTCGTTTCCAGGTAATCCGGCGGATGCCGGCAATAGCTGCCGGCGACAGGATCGCAGCGCGACTTAGAGAAAAAGGCCGGCGACGCTCACCATGGCGACCATGTACAGAAACGCCGCGATCACCGAGTATTTTTTGGCTTCCTGGCCGGCCTGCTTTCTGGCCGCCGCCTCATCTATTCCCTTCTTCTTGAGGCGGGAAGAACCAATCTGAAGCCAGCCAAAACCGACAATAAGCATTACCGCGAGTACCGACAGAAGTCGGATAATTGAATTCTCAGGCATTACAGAACCTCCAGATACAGCGCGTCCGCACCGCTCATTTCTTCTTCGGGGCAGGTTTGAACTTCTTGTTCAGATACGGAACGGTGAGATTCATTGTCAGCACCGCAAATGTCGTGCCCTCGGTGAACTCGTACACCCCGGGGGTCTGCCATCCCCACCAGCGCATCGCCATGATTATCAGGCCAAACCCGATACCAAAAACCACCTGCCCCTTGGGGAACTTCGGCGAGGTCATCGGGTCGGTTGCCATGAAACAGCCGCCCAGCATCAGACTGCCGGCAAAGAAGTGAAACAGCGGGTTCTGCCCGGAAATAACGGCCAGGACCAGAACCGTGGAGAATGCCGCCGCGGGAATCCGCCAGCGCACAAACTTCTTGTACACCAGAATCGAAAACCCGATCAGCAGCATCAGCGTGGAGATCTCGCCAATGGTGCCGGGGATCCGACCCAGGAACATGTCCAGGAGCGGAACGCCGGCAGCCTCGCCGGTTTCGCGCAGTATCTCCAGCGGCGTGGCCGCAGTGACCAGATCGAACGGGCGGCGCCACGGCAGAATCGAGTCCGGAAACACAAACAGGTAGAAGAGCCGCCCGAACATCGCCGGATTGAAGAGGTTCTTGCCAAAGCCTCCGAGCAACTGCTTGCCGGCAATAATGCCGAACATCGCCGAGACCGAGACCGCATACCACGGGGTCGAGATGGAGACCGCCAGCCCCAGCAGCAGGCCGGTTACCGCGGCACTGCCGTCAGTGGCCGTGATCTTGCGGCCGGTAAGCTTCTGGAAAACCGCCTCTGCAACCATCGCCGAAACCACGCCGGATACAATTCGCACCAATGCCGCGGTGCCAAACGCGTAGATCGACCACAGCGCAGCAGGTGTCAGCGCCGTTAACATCCAGAACATGATCTTCATAGAGACATCCTTTCTGTTGCTGTTTCTATGGCTGAGCGTGAAGTGCGACTCGAGCCGTTATGACTGCTCCGTACTATCATCCGATTCACGAGTGTTGCGCTCAGTATAGTACGAACCGCTCCGGCCTGAAAAGGGGAGGGGTCACATTTAAGGTTCAGCGTCACGCCAGTGGCGGACCGTCAGGCCGCTGAAGCGCGAGAAGTGCACGATGTTTGCCGTAAGAACGTCCGCTCGATGACTGAGCGCTATAGCCGCAATCGCAACGTCCATGTCATCCACCGGTGTGCCGTTTCTTTCGAGGGCGGCCTTGAGCCGGCCGAAATCCACCGAAGCTTCTGGAATCCAGTCCAACACTCTCACGGCCCCAAGCAGGCGGTCACGTTCTCCCTCCAGAAGCCGACGCTTGGAGCTGTTCTCAGCCAAACGGCGAATACCGTACTCGATCTCAGCTACCACCGGCGGGACCAGCGCAAGTTCGCCCGGTGCGCGTGCGGCGAGATACCGCTCGATATCGGCATCGTGGCGCATGACGGCTGCGCACGCGGATGTGTCCAGCACCGTCAGCGTCATAGGAGCACTGCCCCGCGGTTGCGTCGTGAAGCTCGAACAGTGTCCTCCAGTTCAAGCGTTACCTCTTGCAGCAGCAGCAGATCCTGGGCGCTCGGCGGGCTGAAGAAATCCGTAGGCCACTCGCCACCGTCCCGAGCGATCTCCGCTTCCAGTGAGTCCAGGACCACGCGGTTACGGCTCACGCCGCGGCGCTTCGCCATAAGGTCGATGCGATCCAGCACTGCCTTGGGAATATGTACCGTAGTGCTACCCATAAATAGAATATATTATATTCGTTCTGTGCGGTCAATCGTATCCCGGGTGCGGATCATCGGGCGCCTCAAACACCCGGTGGCGCTCTCTCTACAGCGATGCAGGCTGCCGTGTTAGAATGGGGGCGGTGTATCCCTATCTCTTTGAAGATGTATTCGGTCGGCTGTTTTTTCTCCGCAGTTACCTCTGGTTGCTGATCGCTGCGGCGG
>PWMO01000530.1 GCA_003558175.1 Spirochaetaceae bacterium | reverse complement strand
TGGCCGCGCGCCGGCAGACCGCGCAGATCGAGTTCAACGTGACCGGCGGTGAGTTCCAGCAGCTCAACCCCGGTTGGATCGAACGACCGCAGCGCCGCGGCAGGCAGGCGCAGCCGCAGCCTGAGGGTGTCCACGGAGCCAACAGTCCGAGCGCCGTCGAGCGCGGTGATTTCTGCACCGGAGAGCTCCACGGTATCGACCGGCAGCCGACCGCGAAGGAGCGCCAGCGGAGACCCGTTCATGCGCGTCAGCTCGGTCTCGAGCCGGTACCCGCCGCCGTCAAGCGTTGCTCCGTGCAGCTGGATACCGTTCCACGGCGTCACGCGCAGCGACCGGTACTCGAGCTGCACTCCCGCACGTCCAGCGGCGTGCGTCAGCAGCGCATCCACTCGACCTCGTACGAAAGCAGAAACCAGTACAACGAGCATTATGGCAAGGGCGGCGGCCGCTATGCCGCCGACCAATATCGATCTTTTAAGTCGTAATTGCATTCGCTGCACAGTATAGAGCGTACCCCGGCAGGAAATCCAGACCGTGCCGCGCGATGCCGTGCCGCGCGATGCCGCGTAGCGTCAGCGCTGCGCTTGCGGCAGGGACAGCTCGGGAAGTGCCGCCTCGATGGCGCTGCGCTTCGGCTCAAGCCAGTGCGGCAGCACCAGAGACTCGCCCAGGCTGTCGTGCGCTTCATCCACGGTGAAGCCCGGACCGTCGGTTGCCACCTCAAACAGCGCCCCGCCGGGCTCGTTTACATAGACCGACTTGAACCAGAAGCGGTCGATCACCGGCGTCGGGCGTCCGCCGGCCTGAGCGATCGCGTGCCGCAGCGCCGCCTGGGCCTCGTCATCCGCCGCGCGCCAGGCAACGTGATGCACAGCGCCGACTCCCCACTGCCCTTGCGGCGCGTCTTCGTCCACCACAAGGTCAATTCGCTGGCCGCTCTTCCCTTCGCCAACCACGTAACGCTGCAGCCGACCGTCGCTCGCAACCGCATCAAATCCAAATGCGCGCTGCAAGAAACCGGTGGTGGGCTCGGCACGGCGCTCCACCAGGCGAACGCCGGCCAGAGAGCGGATCTGCTTGTCGGGAGGAACCGTACTTCGATCCCAGGGGGCAAAGGAAAAATCACCATAGAGCTCGTCCTCTACCAGCGCGATCGGCATCCCATGCGGATCGCGAAACGGCAGCACCCGCTCGCCAAACCGCGCCTCTACCTCGCCGACAACAACGCCGGTGCTTTCGTGCGCCTGAAGCCGTTCACCCCAGTAGTCGATCGAGCCGGGTGCAACCCCGAGATAGACCTCACTCCAGAGACCGCTGCCGGACTTCACCGGCGGCAGCTGCGGCCAGGGGAAAAAGGTGAGGTCGGTACCCGGGTTGCCGGCAGCGTCGGCGTAGAAAAGGTGGTAGGTATCGGGAACATCCTGGTTAACCGACCGCTTGACCAGCCGCATGCCCAGTACGCCAACGTAGAAATCGAGATTTGCCTGTGGGTCACCGGCAATCGCGGTGATATGGTGAATGCCGTTCGTTGTTGCTGTCATTCTGTATTTCTCCTGTCATCTATTGTGTTTTAAGGTCCGTGATTGCGATTCAATCGTCAAGCACAACGCGCGGCAACGACGCCCACTGCCTTGTGTTCCCATTGGGAACAACCGCCCATTCGTGATATCCTTTTGCTGGTAGACGGGGAAGGGACTGCGGGAGACGTTCTGAGCGCGGCAAAGGTCAATTTCTTCATCGATAGGCTCGAAGCGATCGGGCGGTTTGGGCTGTTCCTGTGGAACGTACTGCGCTGTACGTTCAAGAGACCGGTGCGCTTCAAACTCATGCTCGAGCAGATGGAGAAGATCGGCGTAGACTCGGTGCCGATCATCACGCTTTCGAGCCTGGCAATCGGGGCGATCTTCGCGCTGCAGATGGTCTCGTTTCTGACGCCGTTTCGGGCCGAGATCGCAACCGGCTCGGCGGTGGCGCTCACCATGGCGCGAGAGTTTGCCCCGGTGGTTACCACCCTGATGCTGATTGCCAAGAACGGCTCGGCGATGGCGGCGGAGCTCGGAACCATGAAGGTTACCGAGCAGCTCGATGCGATGGCCACCATGTCGGTTGATCCGGTTCATTACCTGGTGGTGCCGCGAGTTGTGGCGGCGTTTTTCATGTTTCCAGTGCTGACGCTGCTGGCGAACGTGATCGGGGTGTTTGGCGCCTTCATCGTTGCTACGGGGGCGTACGAGCTCGAGCCGGCAACGTACCTCGACCAGATGTTTCTCTTCGTCGGCCCCAACGACATCTACTCCGGGCTGATCAAGGCCGCCGTAATGGGCGTGATTGTCGCTACCATCTGCACCTATCACGGGCTCCACTCGCAGACCGGAGCCAGGGGCGTTGGCGAGAGCTCCACGCGGGCGGTTGTGGCGTCGTCGGTGGCCATTCTGGTTGCCGACTACCTGATGGCAACCGTAATGATGGCGGTGATGTATTGAGTGCGATTATTTGCCTGGAAGGGCTGCGAAAGTCGTTTGCCTCACTGGACGTGCTGCGGGGAGTCGCCCTTCAGTTCGAGGAAGGGCAAATCACGTCGCT
>PWMO01000480.1 GCA_003558175.1 Spirochaetaceae bacterium | reverse complement strand
ATCTCCGGCGTACTCAGCTTTTCGAGTGAACTCTGCAGCGCTTCAACCGAACCGTGCACGTCGCCCTTGATGATGACCTTGAGCTCCTGAACGTCGCCGTCCTGTATACTGTCGTAGAGGTTATCCAGCGTGATCTTCTTGACGTTCTTGGCAACTTCTACCTTGCGCAGTTCCTGCCGCTTGTCGCCAACCTGTCGCGCCAGTTTCTCGGTGCTGGTGACCTGGAAAGGATCTCCCGCATCGGGTATCCCGGTGAATCCAAGTATCTCCACCGGCATGGAGGGGAATGCCTCTTCAACCCTGTCCCCGCGATCGTTAAACATCGCGCGCACACGCCCCGGGTAGACGCCTGCGACAAAGCTGTCTCCAACTCGCAGCGTTCCTCGAGTAATGAGCACCGTGGAAACGGTACCCCGACCCGGGTCAATCCGCGACTCGATTACCTTGCCCTCAGCGTTGCAGTCCGGATTGGCGCCCAGTTCGAGCACTTCAGACTGCAACAGCACCGTCTCCAGCAGTTCCTGGATGCCTTCTTTCTTGAGCGCCGAGACCTCGCAGTAGAGTGTACTTCCGCCCCAGGCTTCCGGCATCAGGCCGAGGTCCGACAACTGCTGCTTTACGCGGTCCGGATTGGCCGCCGGCAGATCGATCTTGTTGACGGCCACAATAATGGGAACTCCGGCAGCCTTGGCGTGGTCAACCGCCTCACGCGTCTGAGGCATGACGCCGTCATCCGCCGCCACTACCAGAATCACGATGTCGGTCACCTGCGCACCGCGGGCGCGCATCAGCGTAAACGCTTCGTGCCCGGGGGTATCCAGGAAGGTGATCCTGCCGTGTTGTGGCAGCTCGATCTGATAGGCGCCGATATGCTGCGTGATCCCGCCAAACTCTCCGGCGACTACGTCGGTAGTACGAATAGCGTCGAGCAGCTTGGTCTTGCCGTGATCTACGTGTCCCATCACCGTCACAATCGGCGGCCGCGATGGAAGCTCTTCGCCTTCACTATCTTCTTCGGTGGCGATGATTGTTTCGTCATAGAGGGAGACGATGTTGACTTCACACCCGTATTCGCCGGCCAGGATCTGGGCTGTTTCGGCGTCGATCTGCTGGTTGATGGTGACCATCATGCCCATGCTCATCAGCTTTCCGATAAGGTCCGACGCCTTGAGGTTCATCTTGCGCGCCAGCTCGGATACGGTGATGACCTCCATGATGTCAATCGATTTCGGGACCGGGTTAGCCTTTGGCATGGCCTTCTTCGGCTTGTACTGGAGGCTCTTTTCCTGGTGACGATCTTTGCTTGGGTAGTCCCGCTTTCTGGTCTTGTAAAACTTCTTGCCTGCGGGCCGCTTATCGCCCGCAGGTGCACCTTCGCTGGGTGGAGGGGCTCCCGGTCGAGGAGGACGTCCAGCCCCCGGTCCCGGACCGGTTCTGCCGGGTGGTCGCGGACCGCTGCGCCCTGCAGGAGCACCGGGTCTGCCGCCAGGGGCACCGGGACCACCAGGACGCTGGCCAAAGCCGCCGGGCCGGGCCGGGCGTTCAGCACCACCAGTGGCGGGGCGTTCGCTCTTGCGCTGTGGAGCATGCGGTTGGCCGATTCGGCGCTCCCGTACCGATGGCGGCGGTTCCGGAGCACCTTCTACCCGAAAGCGATTCCTGGGCCTTGACGGTTCAACCGGTTTCGAGGGCTCTCGAGACGCCGGCTTCGCTTCCGCAGCAGGACGAGGCTCGCTCTTCTCGGAACGAGGCTGAGTCCGCGGCGGCGCTTCGGCTCCCTCGGCAGGGCGCCCGGCCTCATCGGCCCTGGGAGGTACAGCCTCGCGGCGGACCTGTTCCGCAGCGGGCTCGCTGGGCGTCACCGCCTCTACCGGCGCCGGCTTTGCGGCGCGTGCCGAGGCTTCCGGCGCTTTTGTCTTGCCCTTGCGCTTTACTACGACACGCACCTTCTTCTTCTCGGCCCGATCTTCCGCTTCAGTGGGAGCCGGCCGCTCTTCTTCTTTGCGGTGCTTAATGAGTGTCGCCTTCGGTTTCGTCTCTTTCGCTTTCTCTTCTGCCATAATCTATCTTCGTTTATACCACGTTCTGCCGTCGCACGAAAAGGTGGCTACTCCTCCTCCTCGATGATCTCAACAAACTCTTCGATGATACCCTGAATGGCACGAACATCGTCGTCAGTGATCCCTTCGACTTTGCGCAAGTCCGCTTCTTCAAGCGTCACCAGGTCAACCACGTCCACAATATCGGCGGCTTCCAGTTTGGTGACGATCTGCCGGTCGATTCCCGGAAGCTCGGAGATCCGCGTGATCTCTTCCTCTTCCTCGTCCTCGTCCTCTTCGCCCTCATCCTCGTCAGCGGCGTCCTCGCCTTCGGCTACCCCGGTATCAGGCACCGCGGCGACGACCGCGGATTCATCGTCAACCGACTCTGCGTCGGACGCATCAGCGGCGGGTGGACCAACGGTTACCGGCTCGGCCTCTTCGGCTCGCGCCGCTTCTTCATTCTCGTATTCGCCTGCCGGCACCTCTTCCTCTTCGGCCCCGGCGTCGGCTTCATCAGCAAACTGCTCGTCGCCCTCGTCTT
>PWMO01000337.1 GCA_003558175.1 Spirochaetaceae bacterium | reverse complement strand
TAGTCTCGAGGTCCTGCAGATTGCCAAAAACCGGCAGCACCACGCTGACAAGCGGAGTTTCACAGCTCATGGAACACAACGGTCACCATACGATGGGGTTGATCCGGTACGGCACCACGTCTCCAAATGCAGTTGTGGTCATGTAGTAGTAGAGCAGGTAGAGCGGCACGAATGATGCAATGAAGACCAGGCGCTCGTTATTGGTGAGATTCTTATAGACAATCGGCCACAGGTAGACGCTGCTGATGCTCAGAAAGAACGATAGTCGCCTCGGGCCGCCACCGCTGAATCTGTGATATGCTGCGGCAGCAGCAATGACGACACCCAGCAGGAACATATTGAGAAGCTTGTCATACTCGGGCCGATACTCTCTTACTCTTGCTCGAAACACAATGTAGAACAGCCCCAACGCAGCCAGATACAGCGTTGAAACCAGCCCCACTGCGTCCCCGCGCCAATCTGCGTAATGCAAGTAATCCTCAAACGCAAGTGCCGTGAGCACCGTGGCCAGAATCCGGTCGAAAAAGAGAGCGACAGCCGTGCCGATGATCAAAATCATCACATAGGTTGTAACGTTCTTCTGAATGACGATGAAGTAGAGCGGCAAGAGAAAGATTGCCGAGCGGTGGAACACGGAAGCGATCATCACGTAGACAAAGAAGCGCTTGAAGCTCTGATTATAGATGGCCTCAATCCCCAGCAGGATTACGGCCGCCGCAGCCCCCTGGCTCATTGCGTTAAACGGGAAGGTGTAGTTCCCTCCCACAATGAAGACAAAGAGCGAAAGCGTTGGGTAGATGGAGGAGCGCTTGATGGCCCAGAGATAGCAGCCGTACGTAATTGCGGCAAACGACAGAAAGACAAACAGGTACTCGCGCGTAAAGAGCCTGGTGACCCAGGAGACAAACACATACCCTGTGTGTCGATGCTGAAAGACGTACTCGAAGGTATCGGCCCTGAGGAATAACCTCGTGAAATTGGCGGAATCCGTTCCCACCTCCAAGCTGCGCAGACCCGCAAACAGCGTCAACAGCACAAAGGCTACGCCCCACGCAACGATGGCAACCGTTCTGCCGCTTCGCTCTCCGGCATAGACAACCAGTACCGCCAGGAATAGAATGACAAA
This sequence comes from Spirochaetaceae bacterium, assembly GCA_003558175.1. Taxonomy (GTDB): domain Bacteria; phylum Spirochaetota; class Spirochaetia; order DSM-27196; family PWMO01; genus PWMO01. Next base: position 1,462 of record PWMO01000337.1, on the reverse strand, counting down.
GTACGGTACCATTACTGCTGCAGTTTGCCCTCTGTTGGCACTGGAGTGCCCGCTCTGAGATACGCTGCCGCGATGAGCACGATGTCCGCGCCAATTGCGACAACGGCGTAGACCGCTACGGCAAAGATTGGATCCTGCGTGACCAGGGCTACCGACGTCAACGCACCCAGCTTTGCCGCATTAGTGACAACCGCCCATCCCAGGGTAAACCGCAGATGGCGGGTAACCATGAGCGCCTGCATTCCCGGTTGCACGGCTACGTGCACCAGGTACCAGACCGCCAGCCAGCGCGCCACGTGTCCCGCCGCATCCCACTGCGGCCCGAATACTACTCTAAACAGTGCCGGACCAAACGCAGTCATGACGCCGTACGGGATCAACCCAAGCAGCAGCAGGCTGCCGCTGATCCGCAGCAGGTCACGGCTGAAATCACGCCCGTCGTGCACCGCGCGGGCCGCGCGCGAGCGGTACACCTGGCTGATCGACTCCGCCAGCAGGCTTGACGGCAGCTTAACGATGCGACGCGCCAGTTCGTAGAAGCCGGCAAAGGCGGGCCCAAAGAACGCTGCCAGGATCAGCGTGGGGGCGGCATCCCCAACCCGTACGGCAAATACTCTGGGCAGATCCAGCAGCGGGAAGTCGCGGTACCGGCGCGCCATCTGCGCCGCGGTGGGCGCTTCAGCGTCAGATCTGCCCAACCATAAGCCGCGCAAATCACGCCGCGTCAGGGACGCAAGCCGCAGCATCCGGTAGAACTGGCGCGCAGTCGAGGCCGCTATCAGGACGATGGCGCTGGGCCAGAGAAACCCTAAGCCGACAGTGGTGCCGGCCAGAAGGCTGCTCTGAGTGACCGTCACGCGTGCCAGCGGCCGGAAATGCTCGACGCGAATCAGCCAGTGGCTGAGAATCTCGGCAACGGCGGCGGCCAGCAGCGCAGCGGGTACCAGCAACAGATACCAGCTGGAGGCTCCCAGTCCCAGCAGCTCACCCACCCTCCTGGAGCCGACCAGTGCAGCAACGGCCAGGATTGCCGATACGCCCACCGCCAGAACGGAACACAGTCGGACAAGTGCGCGCGCATCGCGGCCGCTCTTCGGAATGACAATTGCTATCTCATAGCCCAGGCAGGTCAGCGGAATCAGGGCGACAACCAGCGAATTGAACACGCCCAGCAGCCCGAAGGCTTCCGGTCCGTACAGACGCGTGATAACCGGCGTGGCGGCAACATTGATGGCCTGCGCGACCGCCGTACCGCCGGCCACCATTGCCACGTTGCGCACAAAGGAGCTGTTCCTGAGACGATCGGCCGAAGTGCGAAGCGCGGTCAACAAATGGAGGCGCCGGTAAAAGACAGAGATTTACGCCTGCTTCTCAGCAGCTTGAGAAAGCGGCGAGTTTCCCGCGGCCGCATGACGGGTGCTCAGGTGCACAACGGAACCGTGGCCACGTGACGTTCCGTTGG
>PWMO01000534.1 GCA_003558175.1 Spirochaetaceae bacterium | reverse complement strand
CAGCCGTAGGAAAAGAACTTGAGCAACTCGATCTTGCCCTCAGGGACCTCACTCTGAGGACGGGAGATGGCGCGCCAGTCCCGACCCTCCCGCAACTCGGCCAGGGTGACGGGAGCGAGGGCCAGGCTCAGCCCTCCTACCAGGAATTGATTGAATCGACGTCGGGTCAACGGCATCAGTTTGCTCCAGGGGCAGGATCATTTGCTTCGGTTTCAGGCCGACCACCCCGGGTGGATGACTTCAGGATCGGGTATGGGATCTGGGTGCTCGGTCATGGACGGGTACCAGCCCGCCGCCAATGAAAGGTGGTGTCATCACAGCCTTTCGGAAAGGGGCCCAATGCCCCGGGACCGCGTGAATCCAGGTTCACGTCCGGCGCCATGCCAAACGGGACAGTGGCAGCTTCTGGCCGCCCTTCCCATTATCCAGCGTATGCCCTGATCATGCCCGGATTCAGGGCTGATGATCAATGGTGAGCCGATGGCTGGGCATTATACTGGCCCAAGGCAGCGAAATACCATCAGCGCGCCTTGATGAACATCAGGCGTCCGATGAAAGCCATGGTCAGAATGATCCAGCCGATGGGATACGGCAGCACGCCCAGCACGAAGGCCGTGAGGGTGGCGATGAGCAGGGCACCGATGATCAGTAGTGGAATGTCCATGTCCGTTTGAACATGCCGCGGGGCGGAAGTGCCCTGGAATGTCACTTTAATCAGGGCCGATGGCCCATGGAAATCATGACAACACTGATGCTTTTTATCGCGGCCCCGGTGCTGGTCACCCTGGGCCTGTTTGCCTTGCGCCTTTGGCTGCAATGGGCGTTTCGCATTCGGGATCGGCGCTGGGTGGATGATCCCGAACGTCTGACCATCCTGGCCGAGCGGGTTCGGGTGCCCACACGCCGGGGCAGGACCCTGTCCGCCGCCTGGTATCTACCCCACCCCGGCGCGCCGGTGGTGGTGATGGTGCATGGCTGGGGGGCCAATGGCTCGCATCTGTTGTTCATGGTGCCCAGACTGCTGAGCGAGGGCCTGAATGTCGCGGTCTTCGATGCTCGCTGTCATGGCCAGAGCGATGATGACACCTTCGCTTCACTGCCCCGTTTTGCCGAGGATGCCGAGGCGGTCATGGGGGCCCTGCGGGCTCGAGGTCACGGGGACTTCATCCTGCTGGGCCACTCCGTGGGGGCCGGGGCGGTGCTGCTCACCGCCTCGCGCAACCCGGGGATCCGAGCGGTGATCAGTCTGTCTGCCTTTTCCCATCCCGAACCCATGATGAACGGCTGGCTCCAGGAGCGGGGCATCCCCCGCCGGCCGCTGGGGCTGATCATCAACCGTAGCGTGGAATGGCTGATTGGTCATCGCTTCGATGACATTGCCCCGCGCACCACCGTGGCGCGCATACAGGCGCCACTGCTGCTGGTGCATGGCAGCGAGGATACCGTGGTGCCCCTGTGGCACGCCCGTCGCCTGGCCCAGGAGAATCCCCGGGCCACGGTGCTCACATTGCCCGGCGTGCAGCACAACGACCCCGAGGGCTTCACCCGCCACGTGGACCCCATCCTGGACTGGCTGCGTCCCCACCTTCGGCATCAGGACCCTGTTGAACTCTCGGAGCACGCCCGTGTTTTTGGAACCCCTTAGCATTCTGATCATTGCTACGGCAGCCTTCTTCGCCGGTATCATCAATGCCCTGGCCGGTGGGGGGAGCTTCCTCACCCTGCCAGCCCTGGTGTTCACCGGTGTGCCCCCGGTGGCGGCCAATGCCACTGGCACGGCGGCGCTGCTGCCGGGCTATCTGGCCAGTGCCTGGGCCTATCGGGATCTCATCAAGGCCCCAGCGGGGTTGTCGGTGCTGGCGGTGGTGGTCATCGGCGCCGTGGGGGGCGCTGCAGGTGCCTTGCTGCTGCTGGCCACCTCGGATCAGGCCTTCCGGGCGATCGTGCCCTGGCTGCTGTTGTTTGCCACGGTCTTGTTCGCCTTCGGGCCGCGTCTGCATGGGTTTCTGGCCCGGCGCGCCAAGCGGGGTCACGGCCTCTGGGGGCGGGTCGGCGTGCTGGCCGTGTGCGGCTATGGCGGGTATTTCAACGGCGGCATGGGCATCGTCATGCTGGCCATGTTCCGCCTGCTGGGTGTGCATGACCTGAACGTGGCCAACGGCCTGAAGAACCTGCTCTCCGCGGTGCTCACCGTGATTGCCGTGGCCATCTACATGGCCGGCGGCGCCATCTCCTGGCCCGAACTCCCCCCCATGGCGCTGGCTGCCGTCCTGGGTGGCTTCGCCGGCGCCAGAATCGGCCGCCGCCTGCCACCGAATGTCCTGCGCAACGGCATTGTTCTCGTGGGGGCGATCACGACGGTGATCTTTTTCGTGGAGCTGTTTGGCTGAACTGCCTCGGAACAAATGGCGCCTAAGCTGCGATGCCTTCCACGATAAGATGGCTCACATCGGTTCTTTCGCTGGCGTGCTCGAAGGTAATGGCGCACACGTTGCCGTCTGCATCGACGTCAAGGAGGGTTCTTTCATCCAGATCCCTGGATTCGGTAATCCCTTCGTCACGGAACTCGATATAGAGCGTGTCCGTGT
>PWMO01000117.1 GCA_003558175.1 Spirochaetaceae bacterium | reverse complement strand
CGAGCGGTCCGGCCTTGAAGACCGCATTCTGCGGGTGGTCAACGGAGCGGACCTTGTAACACGACTCCCTCCGGCCATTCTGGGGTACCGCCACGCGGGAAATCGTATAGAGATCAGCGAGATTACCGGGCTGCGCGTGGCCTCCGGCTACGACCACCGCTCAGGGTACGAACCGTCACTGCGCGAACGCGCAGAGCGCGCCGGCGCCGGCGATGACTTTTTTGCCACCTACCGGCGCTGAGCAGGTGCGAGTCGCGCTGTGACCGTCACGCCACCGTCACGCCACCGTCACGCCATGGGGGCGATGTGCTTCAGTGGACGTGCCCGTGGTCTACTTCTTCAGAGGTCGCTTCGCGCACCTCGGTGACCGCCACGTCGAAATGCAGTGTCTGCCCCGCGAGGGGATGATTTGCGTCAAGGGTGACTTCATCATCGGCAACGCCCTTGATGGTCAGAACCTGTACCGAGCCGTCTGCCGACTGCGCCTGGACCTGTGAACCCACTTCGATGATAGTTGGATCCTGAAAACGGTCCTTGCCGACGGAAAAAACCAGCTCGTCATTGTACTCGCCGTAGCCTTCTTCCGGATTAACCGTTACTGAAAGCTCATCCCCGGGAGCCTTGCCTTCAAGCGCTTTCTCCAATCCCGGGATGATCGACCCGCTGCCAAACAGGAACGACAGCGGTTCACGGTTCTCTGAGGTATCAAGTACCGTTCCTGCGTCATCCTTCAATGTGTAGTCAATGCTGACTACCGTCTTGTCGCTTACAGTCATAGAAACTCCTTGTAATGTACGGCCGAAAAGAGTCCGAGACCGGTTCAGAGTAGAACCCGGTTCGAGAAAACCATACAGCCCTAAAGGGTAACGGTAGCGGCGGCGGAAGGCAAGGTCTTGACGAAAACTCGTTCGTTCGTTTCCTTATATATCAGGAGACTGTCGGAGGCAAATAGCGACCATGAAAGAGCAACGAGACTATTACCGGACGCTTGGAGTACCTCGTGACGCGGATCTGGAGGCGATCAAACGCGCCTACAGGCAGCAGGCCAAGCGGTCACACCCTGACGCACGGGGTGGCGACGGGGCGCGATTCTCCGATCTCAACGATGCCTACCATACGCTGAGCGACCGCGCACGCCGCTGCGAGCATGACCGCGAGTTGCGTCGGCGTGAAGGGATCAATAGCCACGCCGAGTGGGTGCCGCACCAGGATCTCGACCAATTTGCCGCCGCGCACGAATGGGGACTGTCTCGCCTGTTCGATCTCTTTGGCGGAGTACTGGGTTCCGACCGCTGGTGGAGCGGCAGCGTGCGGTTGTCAACCGATGTGCAAATGACGCTGGAGCTTACCCCGACAGAGGCGTCTCACGGGGTAGAGGTCCCCATCGAGCTGACCGACGAGGACCTCCACGGTCCGTGGCAATCGCTCGGATGGGGGCGGCGGCCGTTTACCTGCCGGCTGGTTGCGACGGTTCCCGCGGGCGCACGCGACGGCGAGCTGTACCGCTACCGCTTTGATGACGGTGACGGCACAGCCCGCATGCTGCAGCTGCACGTGCGAATTTTACCCTGGTAGACTACGGCAACCGCCTACAACAGAACCGCCTACAACAGCGACGGCAGCCACGTCACCAGCGGTGGGAACAGCAGCAACAGCACCAGCACGATCACCAGCGTCAGCACGAAGGGCAGAATCGCCACCACCAGCTGCTCGAGGCGGATGCCCGCAACGGCGGTTGCCACGTAGAGCACCGTGCCAACCGGTGGCGTCACCAGACCGATACCCAGCGAAATTGACATGATAACGCCGAAGTAGACCGGATCAACGCCAAACTGCTGCATGACCGGCAGGAAGATGGGCGCCAGGATCAACATGGCGGGCGTCAAGTCCATTACCAGTCCGACCACCAGCAGCAGCGCCGTGGCAAACAGCAGTACAACGGTTGGTGAGCCGGTTACGGAGCCGAGCATCGCCGCCAGCTGAAACGGTACCTGCGCGCGGGTCAAGAGCCAGGCGCTTACCATGGCCATTCCCAGCAGGAACGTAACGATTGCCGTTGTTCGCGCGGTTGCGGCAAACAGAGCGGGGAGATCCTTCAGCTTCACCTCGCGGTAGATCATCGAGAGCAGCAATGCGACAATTGCGGCTACTACGCCTGCCTCGGTAGCGGTGAAAACACCACCCAGGATTCCCCCTACAATGATTATCGGAATCGTCAAAGGGGGCGCCGCGCGCAGAAACGTCTTCCAGACAACCTGCAGGCTGAAGCGCTTCTTCTCTACGTCATCACCCTTTCCGTACCCGTGCTTGCGGCACCCGATGTAGGTGGTGATCATCAGTGCCCCACCAACCATGATTCCCGGGATAACGCCACCCAGAAACATCCGGCTGATTGACGTACTGGTGATGATTCCGTACAGGATAAACGGAATACTCGGCGGAATAATGATGCCGATCACCGACGAAGAAGCGGTTACGGCGGCCGAATACGCTGCCGGGTAATGCTGCTTTACCATCGGAGGAATCATCAGCCCTCCAATCGCCGACGTGTCGGCAATTGCTGAGCCGGAGATGCCGCCGAAGAACATGCT
>PWMO01000176.1 GCA_003558175.1 Spirochaetaceae bacterium | reverse complement strand
GTGATAAGCCCGGCCTGCGGCGAGCAGAGGTGCATTACCATGGCGGCTACATCCTCCGGCTCGCCCACCCGCCCCACGGGGTGCTGGGCGTGGTCCTCCGCGGTCAACTCCGTCCGGGAGTCCCCGTGCTGCCACCCATCGGTGACAATCCAGCCGGGGCTGACACAGTTCACGCGCACGGGTGCGAGGCTCATGGCCAGCGCGTGCGTCAGTCCGACCAGTCCCGCCTTCGAGGCCGAGTACGCCTCCGTGTTCGCCTCGCTCATGATAGCCCGCGAAGAGGCAATAAATACCATGGCGCCACGTGATTCCTGCAGTGCCGCCGCAGCGTGCTTCGCGCACAGGAATGCAGCCGAGAGGTTGGTGTCCAGCACGCGGTGCCAGTCTTGATAGCTCAAGCTCTGCAGCGGGCGGTTGTCCGAAACGGCGGCGTTATGCACCACCGCGTCAATTCGGCCGAAGTGCTCGAGCGCCTGGGCCGTGGCGGTCTGCACCATCGTCTCTCGGGTTACATCGCCGGTGACAAACCGCGCCCGTGCGCCTCCGTTCAGCCGCTGCAGAGCGGGCCGCTCGAGGGCAGCGTCTGAGTCAACCAGCACGACGTTGCCGCCGGCACCGAGCCAGGCCGAAGCGATGCAGAGTCCGATTCCGCGCCCGGCGCCGGTCACGATCATAGTCTTCATTGTTTACCAGCTGTCGAACTTGACCACTTCCTGCAGCGGTTTGCGGCTGCGGGCCGACCGCTCGGCGTCCTGATGCTTCTCGTTCAGCACCTCGATGCTGCCGGGGTATCCCAGCGCAATCACCGTTACCAGGCGATAGCCGTCATCGATTGCAAAGTCCCCGCGCAGGCCGGCGGAATCGAATCCCGCCATCGGGTGCGCGTAGAGCCCTTCCGCCTCAGCCTGGGTCAGCATTGCCATCACGCTCATGCCGGTGTCAAACAGCGCGTAGTTGCGGTCATCCTCAAGGCGGCAGTCAAGGTCGTCGCGGGTGATGACCAGAACGATCACCGGCGCGCGCTGCGCCCAGTAGTTGCCCTCGCTCAAACGCGCGCGCACCCGAGGCAGGGAGTCTTCACTCTGTGTCACCACAAAGCGCCACGGCTGCTTGTTGGCGCACGACGGCGCGAGCGTGGCTGCGGTCATCACGCGTTCCAGAACGTCATCAGGGATTGGACGCGTATCCAGCGATCGGAACGATCGGCGCGACTGCAGTACCGGTAGCACCTGTTTTGCTGCGTCTGTTGTGTTCACTGTCATATGGAGTGCAATATACTGCCCGTCGGCGCTCAGCGGCGAGCGCCAAACCGGTATCGCGCGCCAATTCCCCACCAGAAGTCGAACCTGGTCTCGGGGTAGACGCGCATGCCGGGAACCAGCTCGGCAAACACGTCGACCGGAACGTCCGCGGAGAGAAAGCTTACACCCAGGGGAACGCGGAGCCCACTGCGCAGCTCGTCACTCTCGCCATTGTCCGATGCACGGAAACGCAGGTCTGCTCCGATCCCAACGTACAGCGGCAGGCGGTCGGGATAGGTGGCAAAGAGGTCGAAGAAATGCTGCAGATAGTGGGCGTGAATGTGCAGCCGCTCGTCACGGAAGTCCCATCCAACGGCGGCATCAACCGCGGCGGCGGGCGCGAGCCAGTACTTCAGACTGATTCCCGATGGACGGCCCAGCAGAACGCCGGCGCTGAATCGGTCCGGCGCATCGGCGCTGCCCGCACCCGCGGGTCCGTTGCCGTCATCCGGAGCTTGCGCCGCAAGACCCGGCAGCGTGGTCATCAACAGCAGAACCGAGGCAATGAACACAATTCGACGCCACAGCATAGCCCACCCCCTGCCGACGTCGCATTGCGCCGCGGACAACCTCGCGGCTTGCGCCGGCGTCGGACGAGATTTCTCGTGCTTACATTATAATCGAGCGGGTCAGTTGAAGTCGACCCGCGGCACTTCGCGTGCTGCCTCCGATATCTCGAAGTAGTCGCGCTGCGACAGCCCCAGTCCCGGGGCAAACAGCGAAGCCGGAAACATGCGGATTCGCCCGTTGAAGGTCTGCACCGAGCTGTTGTAGCGCTGGCGAGCCACCGCAATCCGGTTCTCAGTTCCGGCCAGTTCGTCCTGGAGGCGAATGAAGTTCTCATTTGAGCGCAGCTGCGGATAGTTCTCCACCACCACCAGCAGGCGACCGAGCGCCGACTGCAGCTGCTCGTAGCTCTCGGCGGTCTCGCGCACCGACCCGGCCCCCGCAAGGCGTGCCCGCGCATCGGCAATGTCAGCAAAAACCTCGCGCTCCTGCGCCGCAAACCCCTGTACCGTTGCTACCAGGTTGGGGATGAGATCGCTGCGACGTTGCAGCTGGTTATCAACCTCCGACCAGGCGGCATTTACCGATTCTTCAAGCGCGATCAGCGCATTGCGCTGCGCGACGGTGAAGGAAAACCCAATAACAACCAGGAGCGCTATTGCTCCTATGACAATCAACCAGGTGTACTTCTTCATTGCCTCTGTTCCATTGACTCTACTCTACTGACTCTGCACTGCTACTTTCAACCTGCTGCGCAGATTGCACACGCATCCGAATACCTGCT
>PWMO01000107.1 GCA_003558175.1 Spirochaetaceae bacterium | reverse complement strand
GCGGCGGCTATCGGGGGTGTTCGAGTGGAGGGAGTTTCTCAGCCGCAGCGCGCCGGGTCCTGAGGATCTGAAGGTGTGGCTGCGCCGGCTGCCGACGCCGCTGAAGCGTGGCGCGGAGTACCTGCCGAAGTTCGCCCTGGCGTGAGGCGTCTCGGGGCGAGTCGCTACGCGGCGTGAGGGCTCCCGGGCCGGGACCCGACGTGAGAAATGGCGAAAGCTATGACGCTAATCCCTGACACGACGCTCCCTGAAGGGCGCGAGACACGGAGCGGAGACCGGCTGTACAGTCCAGCGCGGCCGTAGATGGAAACGCCGCGCTCCGGCGACCTAATCCGTTTTCACCAAGCTTCGTGGCATTTAAGAATTATTGCCACGCGCGCGACGCTTTGGTATATTACAGGCGGAATACTTCAAATCCGGCCAAAGTGAGGAATTATTTCAATGCCGACGTATGATTACGAATGCAGGGCGTGCGGACACACTTTTGACGTGTTTCAGAACATGTCGGACGATCCTCTTTCCGTCTGTCCCGCCTGCAAGAAGAAACAGTTGCGGCGTCTCATCGCCGGCGGTGTTGGAATCATATTCAAGGGCAGCGGCTTCTACGTCAACGACAGCCGCTCTAAGTCCAGCAGCGCCACCGCTACCGCCGCGAAAAGCACAACCGACGGGTCATCCACGGACGGCAAGGGTGGTGAGGGCAAAACGGCCGAGCCTGCCGCCAAGACGGACAGCACCGCGGGAAACGGGAGCGGCAGCAACGGCAGCAGTGCTGGCGGTAAGAACGAAAAGAACGGCGAGAGCGCATCAAGCTCCGGCTCTGCCGCGACTCGTAAGCGCGCAGCGGCTGCCAAGTAGGTTGCGGAGCACGGTTACCCAGAAGAACACGGACACGCGAAGCACGAAGTCCAGGTTGCGCAGAGTCGCGTGCACGCAACCATAATATAGGGTGTTGTTTATATAGTTGAATTTCCTACGCTTTCCGTGTATTGTTATAGACGTATGGCGCTCCCGACACGGTTCTGTTCAGAAGAGCAACTCCTCGATTACGCACAGCGCATAAAGGTGTGCGGTCATCCTTTACGCTTGAAGATTCTCTGCATGATCTCCGAGGGGGATGATCCCTGCGTGTCTGAGCTGTGGGCCTGCCTCAATCAGCCGCAGCCGGTTATTTCGCAGCATCTCGCCGTGCTGAAAGAGCGAGGGATCGTGCGGTCTGAGGTTCGGGGAAACCGACGCACCTATTCCATCGTCGATCCCTTTGTCCGCCGCCTCATTTCGTCGCTGAAAGAAGAGCACGTCGTTGTCTGATACGCCCTCTCCGGACAAGAGCAGTTCCAGAAACCCCATTTCGGCGAAGCCTCGCTTCCAGACGTCCCATACGGCGGAAGCACATACAGTTGAGACGTATACCGTCGGCAACTCCGCCACACGCGTGGTGATCTCGCCGCTTTCCGCTGCCGATCTGCTGGCGCAGCATCGGGAACGGCTCCACGGCAGTCTGCTCGTGGCCGATGAAAACACCATAGAACTCTGCGGTAGCGCGGCCGTACCCCGGGTGGTTCTGCCGCCGGGCGAGTCCGCCAAACAGTGGAGCTCAGTCTCACGCATCATCGAGACGGCGCTTGAGTCCGGCATCGGCCGCGACGGCCGGATCATTGGCGTGGGCGGCGGAGTCATCTGCGATATCGCCGCGTTTGCCGCTTCTATCTACCTGCGCGGAGTAGCGATAACGCTGGTTCCCACCACGCTGCTGGCGATGGTTGACGCTGCGTTCGGCGGCAAGACCGGCATCAATTTCGGCGGGTACAAGAACATGGTGGGGACGTTCTATCCCGCTGCCGATCTGCTGGTGGCGCCGTCCGCGGTCGCAAGCCTGCCTGAGCGCGAGTATCACAGCGGTCTGGCCGAGGCGATCAAGAGCGCGATGCTGGGCGACACGGAGCTGTTCTCGCTGTTCGAGCGCGAGCCGGAGGCGGTGCTGCAGCGCGAGAGCGCGACCGTGCGGGCCATGGTTGAGCGGTCGCTGGCCATCAAGGCTTCGGTGGTGGAGCGTGATTTCACCGAACGCGGGATCCGGGCGTGGCTCAATCTCGGACATACGTTTGCCCATGCGCTCGAGTCGGTGGCCGGGCTCGGCTTGTGGAGTCACGGTGAGGCGGTTGCCTGGGGAATGGCGTGCGCGCTCGACCTCGGGGTAGATCTCGGTATCACCGACCGGGCCTATGCGGCACGCGCGACCGCGCTGCTTGAGCGCTACGGCTTCCGCCTGCGGGCCGACGGTGTGGGGGTGGACGACCTGCTGCAGGCAATGCAGTATGACAAGAAGGTTCAGTCCGGCGCGGTCCGATTTGTTCTGCAGCGTGATCTGGGGCTGACCGAGGTGGTCACGGCGCCGCCCGATGCGGTGCAAGCCGTTCTGGCCAAGCACACCTGACGGGCAGTCTGCGGGCCGGCGGTGACACCGGCTCAAGGGCGCGGCGGACGCGGCGGAGCCGGCAGTGGGGCCGCCGGCCAAGACGCAGCCGGCGTTGAGGGCTGCGACCGGCGGACGCTGCGAAGCCGGCCATGAGGTTCTCGGCTCGGCCGACG
>PWMO01000178.1 GCA_003558175.1 Spirochaetaceae bacterium | reverse complement strand
TGCGGCAACCCGGACGCATACTTCGAGATCCCCTACCGCTCGGTGTACTCGAGGGACCTGGACAACCTGTGGGTAGCGGGCCGCTGCATCAGCGCCGACCACGACGCCCAAGGCCCCATCCGCATCATCCCCGCCTGCGTGATGACGGGCGAGGCAGCCGGAACCGCAGCCGCCCTCGCCCTGAAAAAGGGCGCCACAGCAAGCGAACTTCCCGCCGGAGACCTCGTGGACAAACTCCTCGAGCAAGGCATGGCGTTGCGCGACCAAAAGGCGAGGCTGCCCAAGTGAGGATATTCTGCTCTGCCAAATTCCTGACTTCTGTTTGCCTTTCAAGGTTGGGAAATGATGAATGATAAACGATGAGTGATAAAGTTACGACCCCTCTTGGAGCCGAAAATGAGCCGTTTTTACGTTCATTTATCATTCTTCATTCATCATTTTTAGTAGCGGCAATATGCCGCGCTTTGCCAATCCCAACTAACCAACTTTTATGAAACTTTATTTTTTTTCATTGACGCCCAGCCCGTGATGAAAATATCAACACGGGCTGGGCGTCACCATAATTTTAAATTCATACGCTTTTTTATAATTCATCAAGCGCCTAATATTAAGTGTATTGATATTGAAAATACAAATCGTCAAAGTGGCTGTGCCTTAACCTCTTACATCATTAATAGCATCCTGGAAGACCAAGCCCTTTCATTTCAACTACTGCCTCTTAATGATATTGCTAACAACTTATCATCTATCACGCAACTACTTTTAGCCCAATACAATCATTGGCAAGACAAAAAATGAACACCCCAAACAACTTTACGCCAAACATCTGCGCAGTTATGCCAGTTTATTGGTTTTATACGAATTGGCAAAAGGACAAATACGAGTTTTATCATGGTGTAACTCTTTGTAGGGCTACAGGCGAAACGCTCCATGAGGTGTCGAAAAACACCGACAAGTTTTTTCTGGGCGTGAAAGATCTGCCGGAGTGGAGCTTTTCCCTAGATGATATAGAATGGTTGATGGTCCTGGACTCTCAATTCACACATACTGTAAAATCAAAAATTATAGATGAGGAAATGGGAACATCTAAAGACGATCCCATAATTCGGTATCGGACTGACGAAAGCCCTCCCAAATCTTTCCTGTTCTGCTTAAGCCTATTTTCAAACGAGAGGATTCTAGCTCCTTTTGTTGCATTTGCTGATGTTGAGTTTCGATATGACACGGTTTTCATGCGGGATTTCTACGAAAGTTCTGGCGATTGGGAATCGCGAGAGATACTGGACACCAACGCAACACAAATACAGGCTAGCGGGGTTAAGGAACCAGAATTAGGATGGGAGGATTTAAATGCATTGCAATTGATATGGTCCAAGCACTTTGAATTGATCTCTTCAACCTTGAAACTTTTGCAAAATGAAGAAACAACTAACCGAACGTCGTCAATTCTTGAAAGGGCAATTGTCGAATTTGCTAAGGCCGATTTGAGGCGCGATGACACTTCCGCATTTACACAGTTTGTTGCAGTTTTGGAACTTCTCGCAAATGGCCAATCCAAAACCGGGCTTATCAAAAGGAAAGTATCCGAAAGAATCCCAGAAATTATTGGGTATCAAGACGACTTGCAGCCGCAAGTCGAAGCCTCCTGCTTGACCAAGCTGTACAACGTGCGAAGCGAATTTATCCATGCGAGCAAAAGATTTTCCGAGAAAGATATTTCATATTGGAAATTAAACGCCAGGAATTATGCTGCCAATGCGCTAAAGCATGTATTGCTCAATAAGGAACTTTTTCGCAAATATAATGGAAGGATTCAAGACCTCCAAGATTTTTTGGACAAACGATGGCCAGTTAATTTGAAATAAGACCTTGTGCCAATTTAAATGCTCCTATTGGTTTATGTAACATTCTCCAATTCATTATTTGTCCTATGACGCCAGTTGTTAAAAATGGCGATCTCCTCGACCAAGACGTTGACGTGATCGTCAACGCGTGGAACCGGAACGTCTTCCCTTGGTGGCTGCTCTTGCCCCAAGGCGTTTCGGGGGCGATCAAGCGGAGGGCGGGCAAGGCGCCGTTCAGGGAATTGGCGCATCATGGCCCCATCCCCCTGGGCGGGGCCGTGCTGACCGGGGCGGGCAGGTTGCCGTTCAAGGGCATCATCCACGTTGCAGGCATCAACCTCCTCTGGTTCGCCACCGAGAAAGCGATTCGGGATTCGGTGCGCTCGGCGATGGCTATCGTCGAAGAGCGCGGCTTCCAGTCGGTGGCCTTTCCGATCATCGGTTCCGGATCGGGCAACAGGAGCCGCGAACACGCCTTGCGCCTCATGCTCGACGAGTTCGAGTCCTGCCAGTCGTCCGCCGAAGTCCGGATCGTGCGCTTTTGCAAACAGGCTACTGGGTTATAAAGGATTCTCATGTTGGACAAGTTTGTGTGCGAGTCATTCCCGCGAAAGCGGGAATCCATTGGCAAAGGCAACGGCCAACGGCATGGATACCCGCTTTTCGCGGGAATGACGGCATGGCACATGAGAATGCTTTACACCCCAAATCATCATTCAGCGTTCGCAACGCCAAAGGGCAACCATATT
>PWMO01000170.1 GCA_003558175.1 Spirochaetaceae bacterium | reverse complement strand
GCGACAGTTACATCATTCCCCTGTAGCTCAGCTGGTAGAGCGGGTGGCTGTTAACCACCAAGTCGTTGGTTCGAGTCCAACCGGGGGAGCGTTGCACAGATCGTAGCCGGGACTTCCCGGCTGTTTTTTTGCCCAAACGGTTTGCTCAGACAGTTCCTGCTATCACCCTGTTACCGTGAAGTCCTTCCGTGGTTTTATGTTGAGTGCAGACGGCGCGTGCGAAATTGCCGTCCGTCTGACTTCGGAGGGTTTCGCCGTCATGAAGAGATGGAGCCGGTCATGTATCCTGGTCGCGCTGCTGACCGTATTGGCATTGCCGCTTTCCGCTACGGATATCCGGGCGCGCACAATAGACGGTCGCACGGTTGTTTTGCGGTCCGACCGCACCTGGCACTACGCCGATGAGTCGCCCTCACGGCGCAGGATTCATCTGGCAAACGACAGTGTGCCCCTCGGCTACGAATACCTGGCGCAGATCGCCCCGTGGCTGCTGCGGGACGCAACCGTCCTGCACGCGCTGGGGCTTGAGTTGCTGCCGTTCGGAAGCGATGTACCGGATCTGGTACTGCATCGGCTACCGCCGATTCCCGGCGGAGCCGAGCAGACGGTGATCCGGCTGAGAATTGGTGACCGGGCCGTCGGGACCGTCGGGTTCAGCTCCGGCATCCGCTGAAAGACCCGCGCGGAAGAACCGGCCGGCTACCCCTGCTCCCCTTGCAGCGGGAATGAGAGCCGGTAGAGCATCCCGTCAATCTTTCGGTTGTTCTCGATACCGTGCAGTTTCTTGGTCAGGTGGCGGATCATGAGAAACGCCATGCCGTCAAACGTCTGCCCGGGGGAGATCGGGATGCCGTCGGGGTCGCGTGCGGTTATAACCAGTTCGGCACGCCGGTCCCGCTTACGCAGCATGACGGTTACGTTCGCCGTTGCCTCGGCGCGCTCATTCCGTTCAGCAATGACGGCCAGCACCTCGGTGACAACCATCACGACATCGAGCGCCGCTTCCACTCCCAGGTCAAAACTCTCGGCAGATACATCGGTTCGGCAAACGGTCGCTTCTTCGTCGTCGCACTGCCGAATGGCCGCCAATCTGCCCCGAAGCGCGGTAAACAGCCGGCCGGCGTCAACCTCGCCAGTGGTGTGTTCCTCGGCGAAGAACCGGTGAACCGCCACCGTGACACTGAGCCGCGCCCGGGTGCGGTTTACCAGACGGCTGACCGGTGTTTCACTCAACAGCGCCGTATCAATCTCAAGCATACTGCCGACAAGGCCCATCGCTGCAATTGTGGCGTTGTCGGCGTCTGAACTCTGCTGGCCGGAGAAGAGCTGCCCAAGGGTAATGGTCAGCGCGAAGAGCAGATCGAGTTCCGCTTCGGTCCAGACCCGCTCCCTGGTGCAATCGTCAAACCCCACAAACCCCCACAAGTCGCCACCGGTGAACACCGGCAGAATCAGCAGTGACTCGATACTCTGCTCTTTCAGTCTTGCACGTTCGGACTCAGGAAACGAATCGATCGGGCCGTGAATGGGGCGATAGGACAAGAAGTTGTCGAGCCAGCGGGAGTATCCCGCGGCACGCAGCGGGATGTTCTGCAAACCCGGATTATCGATCTGCGGCGTGACCCCGGCCGCCGCCCACTCGAAGCGTTGACTGGAGTACACCGTTCCGGCTTCATCGCTGTGGTTTTCGAAGATGTAAACACGGTCCACGCTCGCGGCGCGCCCCACCTTCTCAAAGACTCTGGTGAGGGATTCGGCCGGATCGGCACTCGCGAGTAGCGCGCGATGTGCGTCAAAGATTTCGCTGGTGAACGCGTTCAGTTCAATTGTGCTGGACTGCCCGTCCTGCCTCATTACAGACCCCTTGTCGCCACACAACGCGCGCGCACAGCGCCCGGAATAACCAACGCAACAGACTGGCATGATCGATTGCTTAACGTCGTGCCGGGTGGCGTTTTTACATCTAAAGCATCAATATACACCATTTTTCTGCGACTTTCAATCGCGAAGATTGACACCCTGACAGCTGCCGTGTATCGTTCGCCCCGAGGAGGCTCAGATGCACGTCGTACCGATATCCGTTGATTCCACAACCGCCGCTGATTTCTCGTGGACTCCCACCGTCAATCTGGAAGGAAAGGTTGTCTTTGCTTTTGGAGGCGCGGGGAACCTCGCAGAAACGTTCGTCCAGGCCGCCGCCGCCTGCGGTGCGCGCGTTGCACTGGCAGATCTGCCTCCGCGCGATCCTGAGCGCCGCGAAGAGTTTGACGCCAAGTTGCGGTCGATCTTTGCCGGAGTTGCGGCAGCCGGAGACGCCCCGCTTGTGCTGCACGCGGATCTGACCAGTATCGATGACGTTCTTGAGGCTGCCTCCGAGGTCAAGACTCGCTTGGGCCGCATCGACGTTGCGGTTAACTTCGCCGGCATGCACCATCCGGTGTTTGATCTCGTGCGCGACGACGCCGCGGAACTGGCTGCACGGTTTCGTTCGGTGATTGAGCTGAATCTCAATGGAGCGTTCTTCTTCACGGTGGCGCTGGCGCGGGTGATGGTACCACAGCGTTCCGGGCACATCATTCATCTCTGCAGTAACGCGAGCCGGCTTGCACTTTACGGGAGCTACGGATACAACTCGAGTAAGCACGGTGTCGAGGGCATCGTAAAGACCGCCGCCGCACAGCTGGCGGCCTTCGGCGTCCGAGTAAACGGCATCGCCCCCGGAACCGTGGTCACCGATCTCAACCGTTCGCTGACAATGACTCCCGAGGGAGATTACCGGCCGCGCGCCAAAAGCATCCTTGCGCATACGCCCACCAAGCGGTTTCTGACCCGCGAGGGAGTTGCCGAGACGCTGCTGTCAATGTGCGTCGAGCAGCGACACCTTACCGGTAACGTGATCTTCCCTGACGACGGCTATAACATTGAGGGACACTCGTGGCCCGACGGCAGCGAAGCGGTGTACGCCGGTCCGGAAGCGGTCGACGAGCTCTACCGCCGCCTGGACAGCGACTACCCGCAAGGATAGAGCAGCGTGTTTACCCGGGCAATCGCCGCCGGGGTTCGGCCGTCGGGCAGCGGCCGTTCCTGAGGGAGAGATGCGGTCTTTGCAGGAGAACCGCCGAGCGCTGATCCCCTGAGAACAACCGGCACCGCAAGCTGTTCTTGCGCACGTACTACGGCTGCACTCTTAGGACTGCTCTGCAGCTGAGACCGGGGAACTGCCGGAAGAACGGCGCACAACAAGATCGACCGCGACCAGGATTTCTTCATCGGGCGTCGCTTCCTCGGCAATCGCCCGCATCAGCGTTCGGGCAGCCTCGCACCCGACAACACTGGCGCGCGAGCGTACGGTAGACAGCGAAGGCTGCCAGACGGCGGCCTCAAGGATGTCGTCAAACCCCACAACCGCGATATCTACTCCGGGCAGGAGTCCGCAACTTTCGAGCCCCTTCATAAAACCCAGTGCGGTCATGTCGTTGAAGCAACAAACCGCAGTTGGCCGGTCAGCAAGTGCACACAGTCGAGGGGCGGTACGGAAGCCACCTTCGAACGAGTTCTCGCCCGGGAAAACAATCCGTTCGTCGACCGCGATGCCGGCGCGGACCATACCCTCGCGAAAACCCGACAGTCGCTCGTGATACGCTGAGGTATTGGGATACACGCCGACGAACGCGATTCTCTTGTGCCCCAGCTGCACGAGGTGCTCTACCGCCATCCGAGAGCCGGTGACGTTGTCCTGTGCGACGTACCGCCACGGACCTCCCGGCATGCGGCGCGAAACGCATACCACCGGCTTTGCGCTCTGAATCAACGGTTGCACGTTGACACGCCGTGTGTTGGGGGCGGGACAGATCAAGATGCCGTCAACGTTGTGTTCCAGCATCATTGCGATTGCTTTCTGCTGCCGTGCGACGCTTTCGGACGTGTGGGCCAAGATAACGGTCTGCTCGGCCCTATCCAACTCCAGTTCAGCGCTGACGGTAAACTCGGCGAAAAAGCGGTTCTCGATGTTGGGAATGATCAGCCCTATTGTATGAGTGGTCTGCGTGCGCAGGTTGGCTGCGGTTCGATTATAGACGTAGCCCAGCCTTTGTATCGATCCAAAAACGGCATTGACCGCTCTCTGGGACGGCGCGCTGCTGCCGCGGAGCACCAGCGATACCGTGGATCGAGACAACCCGGCGTCTCGCGCCACGTCTTCAAGGGTTACACGACGTTTCTGTTCTGTTTTTGAGTTCCTGTTATCCACCGACCAATGCTAATCCGGCTTTGCCCGGCTGTCAAGCAGATTCCGTTTGACAAGCACAACAACCGGTGCTACTCTGGTAACAGCACAATCGATTAATTAGATCGATCTAAGCAGGGAGGTGTTATGAACAAGGTACTTACACTGATTCTGGTGGCGCTGCTGGTATTTGCGGTGGCTTCGCCGCTGTTCGCCGGAGGCCAGCGTGAAGGCGCAGCTGAACGCCCGATCGTGCTGGTCGGTGGAACCATGCTGCCGGAAGGACACGTCTTTGACCAGACACTCAACGTCTTCAAAGATCGCTTGATGGAGTACTACGATGGCCCGCTGCAGGTAGAGCTGCACCACTCGGGAACGCTTGGCACCGAGATGGATGCCATCGAGTACATGATCCAGGGCGTAGCGGTTGATTTCTATATTGTTTCACCCGCGTGGATTGCCAACTGGGACCGCACTGCACCGTTTATCGATGCACCGTTCATTTTCCGTGATGTCGATCACTGGGAGAAGTCGCTGCAAGCCGACGTCTTCGCTCCCATCGCCGAAAGCATGCAGGAGAAAGGACTGCGCTTCCTCGGCTACGGTGGCGGCGGTACGCGGCACATCATCTCGCGCAAACCGGTCCGCTCAATCTCCGAGTTTCCCGATCTGAGAATGCGCGTTCAGGGTTCACCGCTGCATCAGGAAGTGTTCTCGGCCACCGGTATCGATGCTACCCCACTCGATTACATGGAGGTCTACAACGCGATCGGAACCGGCGTTCTTGACGCACTGGAGAACGAGCCGGCAGGCCTCGAGAGCATGCGCTTCTATGAGGTAGCCCCCTACTACATCCTGACCTCACATCAGATCGTGACTCGCATCCTGGCAATGAGCGAGAAAAAGTTCCAGAGCCTTCCCGCGGAACTGCAGGACGCGGTAGTTCGCGCTGCTCAAGACGCGGCGGAGTTCCACCGAACCACAGAGGTTGCCATGGGCGACGATGTGGTCGATGACCTGGTACGGAACCACGGGTTGCAGGTCATTGAATTTGACAACACCGAGATGCGCAATCGCGCACTGCCGGTTGTCGAAAACTATGCACGCGAAGTCGGCGCGACCGAAATCTTCCGCAGCATCAACGCAATTCAGTAATGTGGCGGCTGTTCCGGCGGGCTTTCAAGCCCGCCGGGCTGCCATCCGCCCCACATTCTTCAAGAGAGAGAACGATGCTCACCAGAATCTGTGACATGTATATGCGCTTCCTGCACCTGATGATGGTTGTTCTGGGCATGACGCTGCTGTTCGCGGTCGGCATGCAGGTAGCGGGGCGCTATATCCCGTTCATACCCAACTATCTCTGGCCGCTCGAAGTATCTCGTTTTTCGCTCATCTGGCTGATCTTCCTCGGTTCGGTGGTCGGTCTGAGAGAGAAACGGCATTTCTTCGTTGATGTGTTCCAGAATATTTCCCCAACCGGAGCGTTCGCCAGGTTTCTGAAGATTCTCTACTACGTGGTTCTCCTGACGGTAACGTACGTCTTCGTTCGCTACGGCTACCGCTATTTTGCGCAGTGGGGTGCAATCCAGACTTCGGAAATTACCAACGTGAACATGGGGTTTCTCTACGCCTCGGTACCGATAGCAGGCTGGTCCTGGCTGCTCTACCTCGTTGAAGGTATCTGGAACGATTTCTTCCGCAAGAAGGAAGGTGCGCAATGACTCCCGGCCTGGTTTTTCTGATCATGTTCTCAACGCTGCTGATCCTCATCATACTGCGCGTTCCGGTAGCGTACGCTCTGGCCTTCGCGGTCGTGCCGATCCTGCTCATGACCCCGGCGGTGACGCCCGTTATGCTGCTGCAGCGCATGATGAACCAGTACGGCTCGTTCATCCTGCTGGCGATCCCGTTCTTTATTCTGGCGGCCAACCTGATGAACCACGCAGGAATAACCAATCAGCTGATGCGGCTGGCACGGTCGCTGGTGGGGTTTCTGCCGGGCGGCCTTGGTCACATCAACGTAGCGGTCAGCATGATTTTTGCCGGCATTTCCGGTTCATCAAACGCCGACGCGGCCGGTATCGGCGGCGTACTGATCCCGGCGATGGTAAAAGAGGGCTACGACAAGAACTTCACCGTAGCGGTCACCGCGTGCTCCGCCGTCATGGGGGTCATCATTCCGCCGAGCATCATCATGGTTGTCTGGGGCGGCGTTATGAACGTTTCCGTTGGTGGCCTGTTCTTGGCCGGTCTCATCCCCGGGGCGTTGATCGGTCTGCTGCAGATGGTTCTGGTATATGTCTATGCGGTAAAACGCAACTTCCCGCGCGAAGCGAGCTTCTCAATCAAAGAGGTCTTTGTCTCTCTGCGCCGGTCACTGCTGGCGATCATGAGCCCGGTCATCATTGTGGGTGGAATTGTGTTTGGGATCGTGACCCCGACCGAGGCGTCTCTGGTGGCAGTGGTCTACTCAATGATCATCGGAATGCTGATCTACCGCACCGTGAACGTCAAGAGTTTTGTCAAGATTCTCGCGGACTCGGTTCGCCTCGCTTCCGTTGTTCTCTTTGCGGTAGGCACTGCCGCTATCTACGCCTGGGTTCTCTCCTACTACCGCATACCGGGTTTCCTGGTGAGTACGGTGGGAGGATTGACCTCGTCGCCGGGCGTTATGCTGCTGCTCATCGTGGGCATCTTTCTGATAGTAGGCATGTTTCTCGATGCCGTGCCGGCAATCATTATCTTTGCGCCGCTGCTCCGCCCGCTGGCGGCCAGCGTCGGCATACATCCGCTGCACTTCGCGGTAGTGGGCTGTATGGCACTCTCATACGGGCTGATCACCCCGCCGTACGGCTTGTGTCTGCTGATCTCAAGCGAGATCGCCGGCATCAACTGCATGACCCCGCTCAAGGAAGTAGCCTCGTTCCTGGGGGTGATGATGATCATCCTGCTTCTCATCATCTTCATCCCGGATGTAACGCTGTACATTCCACGGGCGCTGATGCCGTCGGCGTTTCTGTGAGACGTTCTGAGACGACTTAGTCAAGCGGTAAGAGACGTGCTCCTGCAGGACCATATCTGCAGGAGCACACCATTCCTCCCCCTTCAAGCTTCATTCGGCACACCTTTCAACTACTGTAGTAGGCGCTGAGCAGTTGCTGCAACTGCTGCACGTCACTTCGGGCTGCGGTCTCGCGAATGCTGTGCATCGCCAGAATCGGCATTCCAACGTCCACGGTAGCCATGCCGGTCTGCGCCGCCGTGAGCGGACCCACCGTTGAACCGGGACGCATATCGGCGCGACTGACGAGCTCCTGCAGCGGGACACCGCACTGCTGAGACAGGACGCGCATCCTTGCGGTCAACTGCGGCGCCCCGGCGTATCGTTGGTTGGCGTCGATCTTCAGAACCGGTCCGCCGCCGAGTACCGGAGCAAAGGCTCGGTCGTGGCGGTCGCGGTAACTGGGATGAACGGCGTGGGCCGCGTCGTTGGACACTACGGTAGAGCGTGACACGGCGCGGTAATACGCCTCGCGATCGGAGTCGCCGTATTCCAGGGCGACGACGCGCTGCAACCAATCCTGCAGCAGCGTTGAGTCCGCGCCCGTAGCGCTGCGACTGCCGATCTCTTCGTGATCGTAGAACACCGCCACGGACGTAACCGCCGGTTCACTGCTGCAGAGCGCTTCCTGCACGGTCAGGCAGCCGGCGCGGTTATCGATTGCCGCGGCGGTGAACAGCTGACCGGAGAGCCCGGCAATAGTCACCCCGCCGCCGTCGCAGAGGAAAAACTCCGCGTCCAATACCTGCTCCGGTTCGACACCGGCGCTTGCAGCCGCCAGCGTGGTCAGGATAGCCGCCGGCGAATGGTTCGACCCGTTGCCGTGAGCGTGGTCACGCTCGTCGGTGTGATTGTCCGCCTCGCCAGAGGCGAGGTCCAGCAGCACGTTCAGGTGCTCGTGCTCGTTGTAGCTCAGGCTTTCGTTCATCTTGCGATTCAGATGGACGGCAAGGTTTGGAATCACCCCGCGCGCACCAACAAGGGAAAACGGCACAATCGAATAATCCGACGCGAACGGCGCCTGTGTGCGGTTACCAACAATCAGCGTTCCGGCAATAGTCAGATCGCGATCAACCCAGGTGGCAATGATCGGAGAACCGTACACCTCAACCGGTGCGACAACGTAGCCGCCGTCCTGTCTCGCCGCCCGATGTTTCAGTCGCAAGCCGGGACAGTCCACGTGCGCCACCGCAATTCGGGCGCCGCCCTCGGCGGTGGGAGCAGTACCCGCGACCCAGGCAATCAACGAAGCACCTCGGCCCACTAGGTAGCGGCCGCCGGGTTCAAGTTGCCAGCGGTCATTCTCGCCAAGTCGCAAGAAACCGTACTTTGCGAATCGCCGTTCGAGTTCGTGCGCAGTGTGCATTGCCGTGGGTATGCCGTCAAGAAACGTGAGCAGGTCGTCCGTCATAGGGCACAACGGTACACCATCCTCGCTCTTGCGGCAAGTTGAAAGAAGCGTTGCGGAGACGCGTTGCGCTGTACGTTGTGCAGCGGCTCCCGAAGAACGGCGTTGTACAGCAGTACTGAATGTGCTATGAATGACCTGCCGTCACAGCTCGTATGGAGATCATCGCCGCGATATGTTTACCCTGTTGCAGATAGCTGGAAGTCTCGGCCTGTTCCTCTTCGGTATGCGCACCATGAGCAACGGTATGCAGCGTGCCGCCGGTGACCGTCTGCAGGCGATTCTCAACTACATGACCGGAAACCGCTTCATGGCCGTGTCCACCGGCGTGCTGCTCACGGTTGTGGTGCAGTCATCGTCTGCGTCCACGGTGATGGTGGTCAGTTTTGTGAATGCCGCGCTGCTTTCGCTGACGCAGGCCATCGGGGTGATCATGGGTGCCAACATCGGGACCACACTTACCGGTTGGCTGGTGGCGGCAGTTGGACTGGATTTCAACATCAGCGCCGCAGCGCTGCCCGCCGTGGGACTTGGCGCGATTCTGGTGTTCAACCGTCGTTTGCGGCGGGTTGCCTACGGCGAAGCGCTGATCGGTTTCGGCATCCTCTTCCTGGGGCTGGGCTTCCTGCGCGATTCTATTCCCAGCGTGTCGGACTACCCTCACCTGCTCGAATCCATGACGCTGCTGGGCGGCCACGGATTTCTCTCCGTGCTGCTGTTCGTCGCGGTGGGAGGAATCCTGACGGTGCTGGTGCAGTCCTCTTCTGCGGCAATTGCAATTACGCTGACTGCCGCCTTCGCCGGCTGGATTGACTACCAGAGCGCTGCGGCCATCATTCTGGGAGAGAACCTCGGGACCACGGTGACCGCCAATCTCGCGGCCATAGGCGGCTCATTGTCCGCCCGACGCGCCGCGCGAGCCCACCTGGTGTTCAACCTGATTGGCGTGGCGTGGATGCTGGCGCTGTTTCCCTTCGTGTTGAATGTGGTTGACTTCATTCTGCCCGGATCGCCGCACACCGGTTCGGCGGCCCACAGTGCGCTGCCGGCGCATCTGGCCATGTTTCACACCCTCTTTAACGTTCTCAACACCTCGCTCTGCGTTGGCTTCATCCCTCAGCTGGAGCGACTTGTGCAACGCATCGTACCCGGCTCTGAAGACGAACGCGAGCCCGGCAGGTATCATGTTCCCATCGTCGGCAGTCAGATCCATCATAGTCCGGAGTTCTACCTGGTCGAGCTGCGCAACGAGATAGCCGCCCTCGGTACCATCACCGAACGGATGTTCAAGCGGCTCTTTGACCTGCTCGATGCAGATGAAGACGCGGCGGAGCAGATCAGTTCGACCATGTCGCGCGATGAACAGTACACCGACGAAATGCGTGACAAGCTCACCGAGGTACTTGCCTCCTATGCCACAATGGAATCGCTTACCGACCGCGGTTCCGCAGATGTGGCCGCAATGCTTCGCGTAGTGGACGAGCTCGAGAGTATTGCCGACGCCTGCTATAACTTCGCGCTGCTCTCACATCGCCGGGCACGAAAGAAACTGACTCCAACACCGGATGCCCTTGCCGAGCTGCGCAACTACCTGTCACTGGTGTCCCAGTTTCTCGTGTTCATCTGCGAACATCTGAAGGAACGGGTGACGCACGAAGAGTTTCTCGCGGCACAGGAGCTCGAGAGCAGGATAAACCAGGGCCGTAACGCGCTCAAGAAAGCGG
>PWMO01000144.1 GCA_003558175.1 Spirochaetaceae bacterium | reverse complement strand
GAATCTCAAATCGCTCCGGAGGCGAAAACTCAGTCCGCTTCGAGCAAAACCAAGGCTACCCAAGAGACCGACCAGGAGCAAAAGACCGATCCGAAAACAAGTGATTCGGTCGAGATCCTCTCGCTGGCGGACAGGGAAAAGAAACAGGCCCAAAAGGCCGAACTACAACAACAGCTGCAAGAGTTGACTGACAATCTGCAGTCGGCTCAAAGTGAACTGCAGTCTCATCAACAGCAACGCTCAGTCATAGAGAAAGCTCGGCAGTCGATCATTAAAGAGGAGCAACAGTTGGATCGGCAGATTACCGACCTTGAAAAACAGGAGCAGGCCCAACAGGATCCGGAGCAACGGCGCCAGCTGGAAGATCAACGTTTTAAATTACAGCAACAGCGTCAAGAAGTGGAGGCCAAACGCTTTACCGAGGATCAGAAGTTGTCCGAGAGTGATCGGCAAATGACCAAGCTGGAAAAGAAACAAGCCGAAGTTAATGATCAAAAAAAGGCGCTGGAAAACCGTAAACAACTTTTGGACAAACAGCTGAAGGCCTTTGATATGCAAGAGAAATTAAAGACCAAAAAACAGGAGTTGAAAGAGGTCAAAGAACAAAAAAGCGAGCTGGAAGACGCTTGGGATCTTAATAACCTGAACAAAGACAACCTTCAGGCTGAACTTCGGGAATTGATGCAGGCCATCGACAGTATCAGTGATCTGATCTCGGAACTGATCGAGAAAGAAGGGGGCGCAAACCTGTCGGCCGAGGCTCGTCACGAGCTGGAGCAAAAGCGGTGGGCCGAAGAAAAGAAACGACGGGAGAAAGTGGAACGGCGTCGAGAGCTGGAAGAACAGTTGAAAGAGATGGAACAGACAATGCTGGAAGTCGAGAATCGTTACCGACGATTACTGAAACGAGAGGAGAATATAGAGCAGTTGACGGAAAAAATGAATCAGTTTATCAGTCAGGTAAAATAGCGAGCGGGTTGGGCGAGTTGGCTCGGTCCGGCTTTGAAAGTGATCTTGATAAATTATGATTGAAGGTTTGAACATTGCCGGCTACATAATTAAGATATTGAACTGGCCTCGGCTGGAGTATACGCTGGGCGGTAATTTGGTGGTCGACTATATGGTGGCCATTTTGGTTTTTCTGGTGGCTTTGGGCGTCTTTAAGATTTTTCGAGAGTACTTGTTGCGGCGGCTGGCCCGACTGGCCAAAAAAACTGCGACCGACGTGGATGTTACTTTAATCGAAGTCATTCGGAAAGTTCGCCCCCCTTTCTATTTCTTCCTCGCGGTGTACGTAGCTCTTTTGTCGCTCAATGTACCGGCTAGACTGGAGCAGTTGGTTAATTACACCTTGCTAATCTTGGTGGCCTATCAGGTTGCTTCGGCCACTTGCACTTTTATCGATTTTTTGGTTCAAAAAAAACTGGCCCGGGAGAAAGCCGGCCAAACCCAGTCGGCCTTGTTCGTGATGGCTCGGATTGTCAAGGGGGGGATCTGGGTGACAGTGGTCATATTTGTTCTGTCCAATATGGGAGTCAACATCACTTCCTTTGTGGCCACTTTGGGGATTGGTGGTGTGGCAGTGGCCTTGGCTCTTCAGAATATTTTAACTGACCTGTTCAGTGCTTTTTCCATTTACTTTGATAAACCGTTCGAGGTAGGTGACTTTATAATGGTGGGGGAACACATGGGCACGGTGGAGCATATCGGGATCAAAAGCACCAGATTGCGCTCACTTCAGGGAGAGGAGATAGTGATGTCCAATCAGGAGCTGACCTCGGTCCGGGTTCAGAACTTTAAGCAACTGCGGGAGCGTCGAGCGGTCTTTCAATTCGGTTTAAAATATGATACCCCGCGGGAAAAGCTGGAGCGGGTACCGGAGATCTTGAAAGAGATCATTGAGGAGCTCGAGTTGACTCGAATAGACCGGGCTCATTTCTTCCGCTTCGGCGAGTCGGCTTTGGAGTGTGAGGTGGTTTATTACATGATGTCGCCGGAGTACAACGATTATATGGACGCTCAGCAGCGGATCAACCTGGAGCTGAAACAGCGACTGGAGTCAGAGGGGATCGGGTTTGCTTTCCCCACTCGAGTAGTCTATCAGCGGGAGTAAATTAACACCGGCGGTTTTTGTCTAGGTCAGTCTAAAACCCTTGGTTTTAAGAAATAATGGACTCGAGCCGGAGCAAGGTTGTAATTCGGTACTTGATGGGTTTGATCTTTGGTTAAGTTAAAATTATTTCACCGAGGCATCAGTGGTCGGCCATAGCCGGCTGTTGCTGTCTAGGGTAGTTGATTATGAATAATAAAGCAGTTTACATTTCTTTAATAATAGTCTTGATCATTGTAGGTTTGATCTATTTTGTTCTTGTTACCGATCAGCCCGGGGAGCAAGAAGCAGAAACTACTGCTGTTTTGGATGATCAGGAAAAGGCGGAGGTTACGGCTTGGTTCAAAGCTGATTTACCCGTGAAAGTTTTAGCAGTGTTTGCGGTTGATGACGGTGGGACAAAAGGGGTAAGATTGGAAGATAAAAATGGTACCGAGTTGGAATTTTGTTTAGATGGAAGAATAAGAGTAATGGGATTTAAAGATCTAT
>PWMO01000150.1 GCA_003558175.1 Spirochaetaceae bacterium | reverse complement strand
GGATGCCGGTCTGGCGCTGTTGATTGCCGCGTCGTTCCCGTGGCCTGATTACGAACGCGAAGTCGACCGACTGAATAACGGCCTCACCTACACCCCGGAGAACAGCGGCGTACGCGCCTGGGGGGTGGGATACCTGCTCGAGGGCGAGTGGCATACCGCCGCTTTGGCGCCGGGGCCGGCGAGTCTTGCGCTCCATCTGGCGCACGACCTGCTGGTCTACCTGCCGGCCGATTACGATACCTCCGGCCTGCGCGAGTTTGAAGAAAACCGTATCTGGGAGCTGCTTGAAAACAGCGAGCGCTGGCAGAGGATCTGGTACCGCTACCAGGTGGGGCTCTACGCGGCGCCGCGGCTGCGCCTGGTGAGCGAGGGCGGAGCGCTGTGGCGTTTCTCGCTGCCGGTTGCATTCCAGTACCGGCCGGAACCGATGTTTGACGGCAACGTAGGGGTGCGCAACACTGAAGAGTGGCGCCTGACTACCGGTATCAACGCCGCAGTGGTTCTACCGGGCTTCGAGCGTCACTGGGAGCTGGCGGTAGGGTACCACTTCCCGGCCGCCGGGCGCAACGTTCGCGCCGAGCACCAGATCAGCGCCGCGCTGATCACCGAGTTCAGCGCACGTAGTGAACGGTAAGCGAGGTAGTGCCTACCGCGAAGCCGGCGGGAATCCAGCCCTCGGACATATCGCCGTTGAATCCCGCCACAATTGATTCGTTGTCATTGGCGTAGCTGGTGAAGTAGAGCTGCTCCGGTTGCCAATCCGGGCTCTCGACAAAGAGGTACCAGATCTGCACTCCCTCGTAGAGTGATATTCCGGCAAGCGCCATGCCGTCTTCTTCAAACTGCCCGATTGCCGCCTGCAGCCGCTCGCTGGTGAACATGTCGTAAGCAAAGCGGAAGCGCTCCACTCGCCACGGCAGGTCCAGCAGCAACAGGTAAAACGCTTCCTCGCTGCGCGAGACATCCACCGGGAACCAGCCGTCGGCGAAGGTGTTGTTGATGCGCTGTTCGGTCTGCGCCATGTCGGCGGTTTCGAAGCGTTCAAGCCGTGCAGAGTCGGCATTCCAGCCCAGTTGGTCGGCAAACGGCCGATCAACGTAGAGCACCGATATCCCGCTGCCTTCGGCAACTTCCAGACCGACCGGTGTGTAGCCGTCATCGACGCGGGCCTGAATCTCGCGCCGCGCTTCGTTCAAATCTTCTGAGTACTGGGCGATCAGCCATGACTGGCGTGGCTGGGCCTCGGCTGCCACCAGCGGGGCCAGCGCCAGCAGAAGGAGCAATGCAATCTTTCGTGCCATAGTACTTCCACGCTATCACAGATCCAGTTAACTTTCCAACCGCAAAATTCGGTCAGATTTCTGCCGGATTTCTGCGCGATTTTGAAGCAGCAGAAAATCGACCGCAGTATTAGGGGGTATATCAAAACTTCCAAGGGGGAGATATGAACAGTCTGAATTCGATTCTGGTGGAGGGCAACCTCACGCGCGACCCGATGCTGGCCGAGACGCCCAAAGGTACTCCGGTGTGCAACTTTGCCGTTGCCGCGAACCGCTTCTACCGCGACAACGAGGAGTTGCAGAAAGAGGTCTCGTTCTTCGACGTAGAGGTCTGGTCCAGGCTGGCCGAACGCTGTGCCGGGACGCTGAAGAAAGGCCGCGGCGTGCGCGTGGTGGGCCGGTTGAAGCAGGATCGCTGGATTGACAGCGAAGGCAAGTCACGCTCGCGCGTCAAGATCGTGGGTGAGCACGTGGAGTTCCGTCCGGTCTTCACCAAGCCGGAAGAGAGCGAGAAACTGGAGGCGGACGACGAGCTGGACGACAGCCTCCAGCTGGACCCCGACGCGGTAGCGGAGGAAGCAGAGGAGCTGGTGGAGGAGACCACTGCCGTTCCGATGTAGTTTGGGTTCCAATGCAGAATTCGGCGAAAGGTTCTTGACGCAACGGTCGGATTGTGAGTAAGATTGCGCAACATGGTGAGAGATCTGCATAAAGATACCGTTCTAACCGCTTCTGCATGGTGGCGAATCCTCAGGGTCTGACGGATTTGTCTTGTCGTGGGCCCTGTATATGTACGGGGCGCTGCGATTGTGTTGTAAGAGCCGCGCCTTCGAGCGCGGCTTTTTTTTTGGGCGGCGGCCGCGCCGCCGCTCCGCGGGGCAACGCCCGCGGGATCACCCGGGACGATCAACGGAGCGAGAGAGGAGAGATTGTGCGATGAAACAGCGCAGCGACGGCATCATCAAGGTACTCCCGGGAGAGCGCTACACTCCCTACGCGCTGGCAAAGAAGCTGCAGGCGGCGGTCATCCTGGAGTCGTCTTCATACCAGAAGGGGCGCGAGCGCTACTCCATTCTGATGGTTGACGAGGCGTTTCGCCTCGAGCAGCGCGGCGATGCGGTCATCATGCAGGCAGACGGCAAGCGTTTGCGGGTGAAAAGCCGTGGCCGCGACATCCTCGACGTGATGAGCTACTTCGCCGACCAGCACACGCCGCCGCATCAGGACTTTCCACTCATCCAGGGCAGCGAGAACACGTGGACGGCCTGGTTTCCGCTCGGCGACTGCCCGCGCGCCCTGGGCAGCCTGACGGTGCTGCGCGG
>PWMO01000042.1 GCA_003558175.1 Spirochaetaceae bacterium | reverse complement strand
CGTTCGTCGTTTCTTTTCTTTGCTCGCGTCTTTGCTCGCGCGTTGAGTTCCGCCGCCCAGCCGCAGTGGACACGCGGCGACAAAGTAACATGGCGAGCATAGCAACATCGGGTCGCTTCGTCGAGGCAGCTCGAGTGCGGCTCAGATGCGGCTCGAGTCCGGTTGAAGCAAGAAAGACGGGTGTATAGCCAAATGCCTTGAAATTTGCTCGCACTGCTTGCAGATTTCAAGGCTTTTGGCTAGGTCCCCGTAAAACGACTCGCGCACCCTCCCGCTGCGCCGGGCCACCACGCGGCGCGGGAGCTGGAAACGGCGGCAAAACATTGCTATCTTTAGTCTGAGTATGGAGGGACGCGTATTTCGATCATCAGAATTCTGGGCGTCGCGGGACTACTTCTGAGTGCGGCACTGCTCTCCGCCAATCAGGAGGCGGTTGTGGTGTACAGCGAAGAAACGGCCGAGGGCGGCTTTCGGCTCTATGCCGACAACGCGCATATCATCCCCGTCTTTGTTCACGTCAATCTGAATCGGCTGAACAACCTGACACCCTCGGTTGACCTTCCTCACGGCGCCCTTATCGAGCCGGGAGCAGAAGGGGTACTGCTGTTCGAGCTGACCGCGGGCAGTCCGCAGGGACGGCGTGGGTTCGGCCTCGAGTACTCGTTCGCCAGGGGCGATCCACACAGTGCTGATCACGACGACGATCATCTCTACCTGCTGCCCTTCGCACACGGCAGTAAGCATCGCGTTACGCAGGGATACAACGGCGCATTCACCCACTACGGAGAGAACCAGTACGCGCTGGACTTCGATATGGAGATCGGGACACCGGTCAAGGCCGCGCGCGACGGCCTGGTGGTTGAAGTTCGGCAGGATTCAACCCGTGGCGGCCCCGACGCCCGCTATACCGGTCACGCCAACTACATCCTGATGCTGCACGACGACGGGAGCTTCGCCAACTACGCGCACCTGAAGCCAAACGGCGCCGTTGTCGAGGTGGGAGACCGCGTCCGCGCCGGCGAGCGCATCGGCTACAGCGGCAACACCGGACGCTCATCCGGACCGCATCTGCATTTCGACGTGCGCTTACCGACAACCGCCGGCCGCATGCGATCGATCCCAACGCAGTTCAAGAGCTACGACGGGACAAGCCTCACCCTGACAGAAAATGAGTTCTACTACGCGTGGCATCCGGGCGGACCGGAGTTTGAGCCGGTCTACGGTCGCGATCTGACCAATGCTATGTTCGAGAATCACACGCGCCGCGTCGCGCGTAGCGACCAGCTCGAGTTTCGCACCGAAGACGTCGATCTCACGTTTGTAGCGTACCTGGCGAACGGTTACGACAGACCCGTAGAGGCCGATGTCAGCTTTACCCTGCGTGGCGTGAGATCAACGGTCCGTATGCCGCGCACCATCCGCATCCCGCCACAGACGGAGCTCTTCCTCACGATCCTTCACGCCGATCCCGGCGCCAACCGGATCCAGTACGCACCTCGGGTACGCTATCGCCTGCTCGACGACTGACCCGCTGTCGGGCTGAGCAGGCGGCGCTGCAGCACGGCGTGGAAGCTCTGCGCGTACCACAGCAGCAGCGGCACAACCGCCAGTCCGAGCAACGCGTCCACCGCGTAGTGGGCGTACAGATAGACCGTGCTGATCCAGAGCAAGACGGTAAGCGGCAGTTGCCAGACGAGCGTGCGAGGGAAGTGTCGCGCGTGAAGTATCGAGGCGATGCACGAAATCGCCACGTGCGAAGACGGGACGGCTGCTCCGGCCAGGTTGGCGCCGGCAAAGATCGAGCGCATGATCCAGGCAAATAGGTAGCCGTCGAGATCGCTGTACCAGCGCGCGTGCAACTCCGCGATGAAGTACTTGGGCCCGTGCACCGGGAACAGCACGTACCAGACGTACAGCAGCGCGAACGAAGCGGTGATGATAAACAGCGCGTGCTCCGCCTCTCGATAGCGCCGTCGCAGGTACAACAGCCAGCCGGGCGCACAGAGCAGCAGGTAATACGAAAAATAGGCGAAATAGAACAGCTCGTTGACGGCGCGCAGATGCCCAAACCGCTCCGGCAGCAACAGCGCGAGTTGCACTCCAAAGACTGCCTCTTCCATGCGATAGAACAGCTCGTCAAATGAAGCCCCGTCCCACACCAGTTGCGACAGAACGATAACGCGCATGAAATAGGCGGCGTAGAACAGCTGGACGTGAAACAGCCGCAGGAAGTGAAGCAGCGTTCCCGGACGCAACAGCCCTCGCGCATCGGCTGCCGCAAACCCGATGACCACGCCGTTCGCCGCCAGAAAGGCGACCCCAATCAGGGCGTTGAAACCGGTTCGAGCAAAGACGAAATGCATTGCGGCGAAGAACAGGTTAATTGCGATCGCAACGATGTCCACCGAAGTAAAACGAGTCTGCAGCTTCATATGCCGAGACTATAGAGAATCGTTCGGGCTCTGTCACGAGGCGCGGCGTCGCTCGGTCGCGTGACCGGTCGTGTGACCGGTCAGGTCACCCGGCTCGCGAAAGCGCGCGTTCGAGGTTGCGCAGCTGAATCACGTCGCGGCGCGTCGGTCGGTAGCCGGAGAACATCGTCCGCTAAATCAGT
>PWMO01000215.1 GCA_003558175.1 Spirochaetaceae bacterium | reverse complement strand
TCATGAAGCACGTGCGCACGGTCCACAATCTCATTATTGGCGAAGGGACCGCGGAAGACCTGAAGAAGAAGATCGGAAACGCCTCGCCGGAGAAGAAGATCGAGAAGATGGAGATCAAGGGCACCGACGCCATCACCGGCCTGCCTCGGCGTCTGGAAATCGACAGCGTTGAGGTACGCGAGGCGCTGCAGGAGCCGATCACCGCCATTGTGGAAGAGATCAAGCGCACCCTCGGTCAGACACCGCCCGAATTGGCCGCCGACATCGTCGAGCGTGGCATCGTGATGACCGGTGGCGGCTCGTTGCTGAAGGGGCTGGACATCCTGATCGCCAATGAGACGGGTGTACCCGCGTTCAAGGCCGAGGACCCGCTGAACTGCGTTGCCCTCGGATCAGGTATGTACTTCGAACACGAGAACGGAGCCAATCGGCACGCACGCAGTCTGTACAATAAGCTGTAACGGACGGAAACGCCGTGGAATTGATCCGCCGTCACCGCAACGCCTCGGTCTTTGTTCTGCTGCTCTTGCTGTGCGTCATCATGCTCTCCTTTTCAACCAGTGACGCACTGTTGCGTCCGCAGCAGCTCGGCTCGTCGCTGCTGGCAACGCTGCAGGGAACGGTCCATGGCGTGCGCACCGGCGTCTCAAACACGGTCAACTCGGTTCGCGAACTCGGGCGCCTGCGCGAGGAGTACGACCTGCTTCTGGAACGAGTCGCTCAGTACGAGACAATTGAGCGGGACGTCCAGGCGCTGCAACAGGAGATCGATCGCCTGAACGAGGTAATCGGCTTTTCGCAGGCGCTGCGATTCGAAAACATTCCGGCCCGCATTATCGGCAAGGATCCGGGTAACCATTTTGCCACCATCACCATTAACCGCGGCACACGCCACGGCGTGGCAAACAACATGGCGGTCATAGCAGTGCAGGACGGCAGGCAAGGGCTGGTCGGCAGAGTGCAGGAGGCGGGGCCGTTGTCTTCGCAGATCATGCCCATCTTTGACGGCGCCAGCTATGTGGCGGCACGTCTCGAGCGCAGCCGCTACGAGGGGCTGGTGCAGGGAGGCGGCATCGGCAGCGAAATCACCGTAATGCGGTACGTCAACGCCCAGGCACGCAATGAGATCGGCTACGGCGATATTGTGATCACCTCCGGAATGAACTCAATCTATCCTCCCGGCATCCCCATTGGTGTGGTTGAGTCGGTACAGGCCCGTCCGTACGAGACTTCGCTTGAGCTTCGCATGCGTTCCCTGGTGGATTTCGGCCGCCTGGAGCACGTCTTTGTCGTAGGAACGGAGTAGGCGCGGCATGACACAACGACGGTCGGCGCTCATAAGTGGGGCGGTGGTGTTGGGACTCGCCGTGCTCCAGTCCGTTCTGCTGGACGCCATAGCGATCGCGGCGGTAACCCCCGACCTGGTGCTGCTCGCCCTTGTCTTCACCGCCGGGAGAAACGGCGCCATGTACGGCCAGACGGCCGGTTTTGTGGCAGGCATGGCGGAAGACTTCGCCAGCCTGGCGCCGCTCGGATTTCACGCGCTGCTGCGCCTGGTGATTGGCTTTCTGACCGGGCTGACGCGCAACAAGGTCTTTCTTGACCCTATCTTTGTTCCGATTATACTGGTAGCAAGCGCAACGCTGCTGAAGTGGATGGTCGCTGCCTTGATTGCCGGAGTATTCGCGGTTGAACCTGCCGCTGCCGCGTTATTTGGCCGCAGGTTTTTCATAGAACTGGGGTATAATGCTATTCTCGCACCACCGGTGTTTGCTGTCCTTGGTGTAGTTCTGCCCAAGACGGAACGGGGTTCAAGGCTATGAGTGACTCGTGGCAGAAGAACGGCGTATCCAGATCACGCTCCATCGCGTTCGGCGCTATCGTCGTGATGCTTTTCCTCGGTTACCTTGGTCACCTGTTCTCGCTTCAGATTGTCGACGGCTACCTTTACCTGCTCAGATCCGAGAACGTCAAGCGGCGCAGCGTGATCCTGCCGCCCACTCGCGGCGAAATCTTCGACAGACACTACGATATCCCCATCGCAACCAACGCCAACTCTTTTGCGGTCGAGATCAACCCGGCGGTTATCCCACGCGGCAAGCACGATGAGGTTTTCACCGTTACCGCGGAACTGCTCGGGATTTCGGTTGATGAGATCCGGCGCAAGGTGCCACCCTCCGTCTACCATGTCTATCAGCAGATAGAAATCCGCTCCGCGGTCTCGTTTGAGACCATTGTGTACCTCGCCGAACACATCGATGACTATCCCGGCGTCACCTGGGCGGCAAAGCCGGTGAGAACCTATCCGGAAGGTGCCACTCTGGCCCATCTGCTGGGGTACGTGGGCGACATTACCCCGGACGAACTCCAGGTGCTCTACAACCGCGGCTACAACGCGCGCTCGGTACTCGGCAAGAGCGGCATCGAGCAGCAATACGATCAGCTCCTTCAGGGACAGGAGGGACGACGCATCCGCACCGTCGACGCCCGGGGACGCAAGGTAGGTGACGGCAACGTTGAGATCATTCCCCCGGTTCCGGGTGACAATCTGGTACTCACCGTAGACCGCCGCATTCAGCAGCTCGCCCGCGATGCACTCGGCGACCGAATTGGATCGGT
>PWMO01000190.1 GCA_003558175.1 Spirochaetaceae bacterium | reverse complement strand
CGGGCGGAGACGAGCGGCTCTTTGTCAGGGTCTATCGGTATCCTACCGACCGGCTGCACCGGCTCGACTGAGCGCTCCGGCGCGTCGCCGTCACACGAGGGTCGTGCCTCCAGCCGCCGCCGCGGCACAGAACCCGGCCGTGCACCGGCCGGCCGCGCCAGACCGGGGTCCGCCCGTCCTCGCCGTCAGATGCCTGTGACCAGCGTGTACAGCTCGTCG
Source organism: Spirochaetaceae bacterium (assembly GCA_003558175.1). GTDB lineage: Bacteria > Spirochaetota > Spirochaetia > DSM-27196 > PWMO01 > PWMO01. Next base: position 10,313 of record PWMO01000190.1, on the reverse strand, counting down.
AGAAACTCCGTCAGTTCAGGATCGGTGGTACGGCTGCGCTCCTGCAGCAGGTAGTCCTGGCGCGCGGCTGGATCACGGTAACCGGAGAGCGTGTAGACGATATCCATTGTGTCGAGCAGCGCCGCACGGCGGCCGGTCTCGCGGAACGCCTCGTCATAGCGGCGAATGCGGCCGGCAAGCTCGGGGAAGAACGCCTGTACTTCCGAAGAGCGCAGAAACGAGTCGAGCAGCAGCTTGCCCTCGACTATCGCGAACGGATCGTCGCCATTACCGAGGACCTGGTCTTCATGCTCACGGTAGCGGTTGTACGCCGTTCTCAGCCGGTCGAGTTCCTCTTCCAGCCGACGGAGCCGCTCGAGCTCTTCAAGCAGCGCAGGATCTACCGCGACACTGGTATCGGTGACGCCTTCCGCAGCCGGCGTCTCTTCGGCCGGTGTCTCCTCGGCGGTCGCAACGTCCGGCGCCCGCGCCGCGTCACGCGCGGTGCGAAGCTCTTCTTCCAGCCGCGTGATCTGCTGCTGGTACTCGGCCGACCGACCGGCGTGCTCGCGTTCCAGCTGTGCGAGCCGCGTCTCCATCACGGCCTCAACTTCGCGCCGCGTTTCAGCCTCCAGCGCGGCGAGTTCTGCGGCAAACTGAGCACCCAATTCCTGCTCAGCGACTGCGCGGATACCGTCGCTGATCTGCGACATAAGGGTGGCGTGCTCCTCTCCGAGCGCGGTTGCTTCAATCAGAGCCTGTTCAAACAGTGCTATGGCGCGTTCCGGCTGGTTCTCCGCGAGCGCTCGGTCTGCCTCCTCAAGGCGGGCCAGCAGCAACGCGCGGCGGAGCTCTTCAGACTGCTGTCGCCGCCGTTCGGCCAGCAACTGTACGCCGCTTTCGGCGCGCGGCAGCAGCGTGAACGCTTCTTCAGCGAGGGTAACCGCAAGCTCGGCATCGCCGTCGGCTCGGGCGGTGTCGGCGCGTTCCAGCAGGGCTATCACTTCAGCGAGTCGCTGCGCCTGTTGCAGCAGTTCAGGTGTGTCGCTCGTCTGCATCTCCACCCGCGGCTGTACGAGGCGCGTGAGCGTCTCGAGGATGTGCAGCTCGCTGGCTCGGCGCTGCTGGATCATCGGCAGACGACGCACCGCGTCCTGGTCCAGAAAGCTGCGGAAGCGATTGATGCTATCGAGGGCTGCTTCATAGTCGGTGCGCGAGATCGCGGCACGGATGCGATCGTAGAAGCCGTCGATCTGGTCCTGGACCATGAGCTCGTTCCGGCGCTGCTCTTCAAGCGCGGATAACTGCTGCTGGGCCAACGCCACCTGCTCGCTCTGGCGTGCGATCCGTTCTTCATAGCGGGCGCGCAGGTCGGCCTCGCGCCGGCGGGACTCTTCCATGAGTGCGGTCCGTTCCCGACGTGCCTGGTCAAGACCGGCCGACAGCTCGACTTCCATCAATGCCAGCTGCTGTTCGCGCTCCTGCTGTTCGTGCTCGAGCTGAGCGCGATACGCTTCAACCTCGGCGCGCAGTTCCGCAATGCGGCGGCGCTCGAAATCGCGCAGCAGGCGCTCGATCTCTTCCTCCGACAATCCTTCGCGGACCAGACGTTCACGCTCGGCCTCGATCTCGGCATCCAGCTGCCGGCGCAATTCGCGCTCAAGCTCATGAACGCGACGATCTATCTCATTCTGCAGCGCAACCCGCTCGGACTGCACCTCCGCCAGTTGGGCGCGGATGGCGACTATCTCTTCTTCTTTGGCGCCAAGCTCCTCTTCTGTCTGCCGACGCAGCTCGGCTATCAGGCGGCTCTCCGCGGTAACGGTGATGCCGGCACCGGAGCGTATCGCCTGGTCCTCCTGCTGGTAGAGCTGGAACATGCCCCAGACACCACCGGCCAGGATCAGAAGCGCGATGATGTTTACCAGGATCGGGAACCGGGCCCCGCCACGTTTCGCCGCAACCGTAAACGTCTGTGGTGTGACGAGGATTTTGTTGTCGGCGGCGATGCGGTCGATCTCGCTGAGTATCTCGCGCCGTTCATTCTCCGGCAGCGAACGCGTTTCTTCACTTTCAAAGGGTGACTGAGTTTCCGGGTCCTGACCTCGCGCGCGGCGGGCACGATGGAGAAATCCTGACATTTCACTTTAATTATAGCTCTTTGCCTTGAGATTTGCCAATCTTGACCGTGGATGCCCGCCGGCAGTACCATACAGGAGCTATGCTGGAAGTAGTTACAATCCCGGCCGACGTCCTCTACAAAAAGGCTGAGCCGGTGCCGGAGATAGACGACGCCGTGGTGGAGCTCGCCGATCAGATGGTTGATGCCATGCACGCGGCCAAAGGTATCGGCCTGGCGGGGCCGCAGGTCGGCAGATCGCTGCGCCTCTTTGTGGTGCATCTGACCGATGATGAGCCGCGACTCTTCATCAACCCGGAGATCATCGGTACTTCCATAGAAACCGCCAAAATGGAAGAAGGATGCCTCAGCATTCCCGGGCTGTATGCCGACGTGGTGAGACCGCGAGCGGTGGAGGTGCAGGCGTACAACCGCCGCGGCAGGCCGTTCACGTTGACGGCCGAGGGGCTGCTGGCCAGGGGCATTCAGCATGAACTCGACCATCTCAACGGAGTGCTGTTTCTCGATCATCTTTCGCAGCGCAAACGTGATCGGCTGCTGAAAAACTACGATCCCGCCCTGTTCGCGGAAGTGTGACGTACGCCTCATGAGTCCAGCATGAGTCCAACATGAGTCGGGTATGAGAGTGCTTTTTGCCGGTACGCCGGAGATCGCGGTGCCGTCGCTCGAACAGCTGAGCGAGCAGGCAGAAATAGTGGGGGTGCTGACTGCACCCGACGCGCCGGCGGGTCGCCGGCGCACTCTGCAGCCGTCTGCGGTGAAGCGGAGTGCCGAAGCGCTGGGCGTTCCGGTGCTGCAGCCTGAGCGACTGAACGCGGCTGCACGTGAGGCGGTTGCCGTGCTGAACCCGCAACTGGTGGTGTGCGTGGCGTACGGCAGGATCTTCGGGCCCCGGTTTCTGGACCTGTTTGCGCTGGGCGGAATCAATCTGCACCCGTCGTTGTTGCCGCGCCACCGCGGGCCTGCCCCCATTGCGGCGGCTATTCTCGCCGGGGACAGCGAAACCGGCATCACGGTGCAGACGCTGGCGCTGGAGATGGACGCGGGCGACATTCTGCGCCAGGTGCGCTTTGCGCTTGACGGCTCCGAGACCACCGGAAGTCTGACCGACCGCGTAGCCTTGGAGGGCGCCCGGTTGCTGGCTGAAGTCGTTCGCGATATAGAACGCGGCACGGTCGAGCCTCGGCCGCAGGATCATCGGCAGGCAACCTACTGCCGGCTCATCACGGCCGCGGACGGCGCTATCGACTGGCATTTTCCGGCGGAGACGATAGAACGCACGGTACGAGCCTACAACCCCTGGCCCGGCGCGCACACGTTTCTCGACGGCCGGCGGCTCACCATTCACCAGGCAGACGTTTCCCTCACTCCGGAGAGCGGCGTCGCCGCCGCTGATGCGGTTCACCGTACCGGGCGTGAGGGAAGCGGGCGGCCCGGGCTGGTAACCGCGGTAGACAAGCGGCGCGGAATTCTGGTACAAACGGGAGATGGACTGCTGGCGATCCGCCGGCTCCAGCTGCAATCGAGAACAGCCATGGACTGGAAGAGTTTTGCCAACGGCTATCGTGACGTCGTCGGCACCGTCTTGGGAGGAAACCCGCCCACATGAACCGATTTTTTCGCTGGATGCACCGCGCTAAGCCTCGCCGATTGGAAGGGGAAGAGTCGCGTTACTTCAAGATGGTCATGTTCTCGCTTGTCGGCGTCATCCTGCTGATGGTGATCGCGGCACTGACGGCGTTTCTGCTATCGCTGCGTGGGCCACAGCAGACGCTCGTGCCGGAGGTTCGCCGCAAAGACCTGGCTGAGGCGCTGCTCGAACTGCAGGACCGTGAGCTCAATCCGCACATTCAGATGCGCGTATTCTCCGACCCGTCACTGCGTGGCAAGGTAGTGGAGCAGGAGCCTTCACCCGGTACGGTGGTTCGAGCCGGTAAGCGCGTTTCGCTGGTTGTCAGCCAGGGCCCGGTGGTAGACCGGGTGGAGAGCTTTATCGGGCGCCACATTGACGATGTTCGTACCGAGCTCCAGACACTGTTCACGACGTTTGACGCGGTTATTCAGATCGGTGCGGTGAGCTACGTATTTGACGACAGCGAGCCGGGCACGATTCTTGAGCAGAGCCCTGAGCCGGATACCGAGATAACCGGAATCACCGAGCTGGACCTGGTGGTGAGCCGCGGCGCGGACGTTGAGCGTTCGCCGGTTGCCTCCTACGTCGGGCTTCATTACCGGCAGGCAATTGAGCGGCTTTCCGGTGCCAATCGGCCTTTCGTGTTCTCCGTTTCGCAGTCCTCGGGGAATGCCCCCGGCGGACACGTGGTGGGGCAGGATCCCGCGCCGGGCACGGAGGTCACCCAGTCCTCTCCAATTACGCTTACCGTTGCCCCGGTGCAACAGGTTCCCGATGGGTATGTCTTCGGGCTGTTTCAGCGCGCGTTGCCCAACTACCCGGTGGCAGTGGAGTTGACGCTGGAGTCGGTCGATAGCGAGGGTGAACGCGAGGTGCTGTTCAGCATGCGGCATCCGGGCGGTGCGCTCTCGGTCCCCTACCTGATGGAAGAGGGGTCAACACTGGTGCTGTCTCGGTTTAACACCGAGGTGGTTACCTATCGGGTGCAGCGGCTTGAGGAACAGAGCCTGGACCTCGTTGACTGATCCGCGGTCTGCACCCTGAAGCTGCCGGTTCGCACCCGTGCGCGCTGCGGCGTGCCGCAGCGGGGTACGGAACTTGAAAGCCGCGGCAAAATGTGTATACTGGACCGTGAACAATCGTGAACTGAAGAGAGTCTTTGCGGGCGTCGTATAACGGCATTACCCGAGCTTCCCAAGCTCGTGACGAGGGTTCGACTCCCTTCGCCCGCTTTTGCTGCCCCGGTAAATCGTCACGGTGTAACCAATACCCAAGCTACCCGACATCGAGCGCTGTGCACATAATTGGACTGTGACCGCGCTGTGACCACCGAACTCTCCGCGTCACGCGGTCGGCGGGAGATTATGTAAACGGAGCGGTCCCTGCAAGCGGCGCTCGAATCCGTTTCGATTCCTCGAGACGCACCTTGAGGAGATCAAGAGCTTCGGTGGCTTTGCGCCGCAGGTCCCCTGGTCTGTGTGGCGCGAGCCCGGACGGTGCGCTGAGAAGTCGCTGTCCGGGCTCACGCTTGAAATGCCGGGCACGGTTGTCAATGGCCGACCGGGATCTCGCGACCGTTGAGCTCAAAGGTTACGTCAGAGCTGCCGGCAAGCGATCCGCTCATGGTTCCTGCCACCGATCTGTCTTCGTACATTCCCTCGCTGCCTTCGGGGCTGTATCCGGTCGACTGTCGTGTGCGGGTCTGCTTGACGGGGTGAAATGAGTCCAGGAATTCGTCCGCACCCCCTACGGGTGAAATGTACCGCGTACATTACAGTAAATACTTTTCTCTGGCTCGCCGGATCACGTCTGTCGCCGGGCTGGTACGACCGGCCGTTTCATCGTCGATTCCTTTCTCGACGGTGGCGTATAACTCCTGCCGACTCGTAAGTTTTTCGTAGAGTTCGATACTCATCACAGCAAGATCACCGGAGCCGTTCCGTGTGATAAAAACCGGCTGTCCTTGATTGTGACAATACTCTGAAATCTCAAGGTATCGATTACGCAAATCTGCGCTGGGACGTATCATTGGCATGATAACCTCCTGATATAATAATGATATGTTGCACGGGGCTATCAGTCAAGCCGTGAATTATGGGAAAAGGCATCCGCGAGCGCAACCGCGAAACGGCAATCAAGGGCGAGATTTCGCGAAAGCGCAGCACCGACCGCGGTTCGCAGGCCCATAACGGCGCCGTCGGCGGCTATTTGGTTGTGCCGGGAAACGGACAATGGTAGAACTTCACCATCTGAGTCGAAGACGGTGCCTGCTCATTGGCCGCGAGGCGTTCCGAGAGAATCATGTCCTCGATACGGTGCTTCATCTGAAGGAGCAGCGGCACTGTCACCACCTTTTGTACGAGTTCCATGACGCCGAGCTACCATTCGGCAGCCGCTTACGCGCATCGCTGCCAGACATGCGCTGCGGCAGTTGTGGCCTTTCTTGAAGAATCGATCCGGAATTTCTGCTAAGATGCGGTTGGACGGCAGCGAGCGAGGGCATGGGAGATCAAGTGAGGACTGTTGGAAGTTTCAGTCCATGGAGTGTGAGATGAAAGCCAAACGCGGAGGTCTCCGCATCCGGCGAGGGCTGTTGGCGCTGAGCGTTGTGGTCATCGTCCTGCTCTTTTCCGCTGTCCTCTTCCTGACGCGCCCATTCAGGGAGCCTGGCTGGGAGCAGGCGCCGCCCAACCCCGAGTCGATCTACATCCGCGGCCCGATCGACCCGTCGGCCGCCGGCGGCATCCCGGTTGTCTCACCGTTTCACCTCCAGACCGATCCCATGCAGGGCCTGCTTCTGATCAACTTCGACCAGGATCCCGACTCTATCTACGTTGGCTTTGAGCCGCAGTTCTTCGACGATGCCGTTCACGGCCGGGGACTGCTGGTCATCGGCTGGCGCGTGGATGGGAAGGTCGACGTCTTCCACGAGGCCGGGCTGCAGCTTGATCCGCGCACATACGGGATTACCGGTACCGGGCTGCACATGATGGCGGAGCGGACATTTCCCGAAGCCCTGTTCGAGTTGAGACCTGGGGGCGTACAGGCGGACATCTCCTTCCGTGACCTGAAGGACAGACCGGTACGCCTCGTGGTTCGCGAGTCCGATCCGCGGCCGAGAACCCCCTTCGGACTGCTCGCGCCGATGGGCAGCGCCGCGAGCGATCCGCCGGCTCTTCCGCTGGTCTACGTGGATGGATTCTACTTCGTGCGGCGCGCCGGCACCGAGTACCTCATTGAGATCGACGGGCGGTCGCACCGCAACGACTTCATCCCGCTCATCCTTGACGGAACCGCCGTTCACTTCCTGCGCTATTCGGCTGCCCCTTTTATCGTTACCTGGAACCCGGATGCCGAAGCGAAGGTCCGCATACTCGAGCCCGGCCCCGTCATGCCTGGGGGTGCCGCCGTTGCTGATGCCGACGGCGTGCGATACCACGTCGAAGCGAACGGCGTCTTCCGCGAGATCCGGCGGATGTCCCGGCGCGAGGGGGATCACGAGGTGATCGTCGAGTTCACGCCTGCGTTGCCGCAGCTGCTCGCCCTGGCTGACGGGGTTGAGGTGAGCGGCGAGTTCCGGATCACGGCGCAGCCGAGTGTCGGGACGGTGAGGGGTAGCTGGCAGGTGGTGCGCCAGGGTGGAGAGCTTCACCTGGAGATTGCACCGGATGGCGGCTGGACACCGGGGCCCGCGCCGCCAATGGCCCGCGCGCTCTTCCGGGTGGTCCCGATGTTCCGACACTGGCCGGCTACCTACCTCTGGAGAGGAACGATTCAGCTACCCGCGCCCGATGCGGCGTTCGAGCAGCCGCTTGCGTTCCGGTCGGGGTGGCAGCGGATAAGCGAGCCATGAATACCGAAGCCGCTATTGGCGTCATGCAGGACTTCCTGTCCCGGTCGCCGCGGAGTGCGCTTGAGGCGCGGATAGTCTGTAACGATCAGCCGTGGCTCTGGCGGCACGGCAGCGCCGATGGGGTGCAAACTCCGGTGTTTGAGATCGGCTCCGTCGGCAAACTGTTCACTACCACGCTCCTGGCGCTTCTGGTTCAACGCCGGCAGGTGAGCGTCAGCGATCCGGTGAAACGCTTCTACCCGCAGCTGCCATGCGCCGAGCGCATAACTCTGCAGCAGCTTGCCAGCCATACATCGGGTCTGCCGCGCAACACGATCGGCTACTGGCAGCTGATGCGCCGGGGCCGTCAGCTGGCCGAGGCGTTCCAGCCGGATGATCTGATTGCCTTTCTCCAGCAACTGCCGCCGGTGTTCAAGGGTGCGGGTAAAGCACGCTATTCCAACGTCGGCATGGCGTTGCTGGGTCGCATTCTGGGTGATGTTTGCGGGATGCCGTACGGTGCCGCCGTAGATGAGCTGCTTCTGCATCCGCTGGGAATGCACGACACCCATCTCGATCCCGGGCGTTACGACGCGCGGCACCTGATGCAGGGACATGATTCCCGCGGTCGTCCGGTGCCGCCCTTCATCTGGCGGGGCATGGAGGCTGCCGGCGTCTGGCGTTCGACCGGAGCGGACATGATGACGTTTCTGCGCGCCCACATGGGGCTGTGCGGCCAACCATGGGCGTCGCTGGCGGAACGTACTACCCGGCCGCAGGCCAGAATGACGCGAGACACACAGATCGGTCTCGGCTGGATGATCAGCGTCCAGGATCCGTGGGGGCGGGTCGCCTGGCACAACGGCGGGACGTTTGGTCAGCACAGCATGGTGGCATACGCGCTGAATCGATCTGCCGCCGTGGTACTGCTGACCGATCGCTTGCCACCCTGGTGGCACCACCTGCTTCCCGATCGCCAACTCGAATCGCTGCCGCGGCGGCTATTTGGTTTGTGCCGGGAGAGGGACACACGTCTCCCGAAGGGCGTAACGCAGTAACTTATCAGTTGAGCCATCGGGGTCGAATCCCGGCGAAGCGGCGGTCAAAGATGGTATGGCGTTCGTTGCGGCCACGGGGAACGTAGCGTTGCCCCGCAGGTCCCCTGGTCTGTGGCGCGAGCCCGGACGGTGCGCTGAGAAGGCGCTGCCCGGGCTCACGCTTCAAATGCCGGATCCCGTTGTCAATCGTCGGCCCCTGGCACGATCTCGCGATCGTTGAGCTCAAAGGTTACGTCGAAGCTGCCGGAAAGCAATCCGCTTGGGAACGCAAGCGGTACGCCACTACCCGGGTCGCTACTGAAGACCCCCTTCATTCCAACGCCTTCCTCGTACTCCAGGACCACCACGGTTCCTGAGAGCGCGTGTTCCTCCTGTATCAGCGGGCTGCCTTCGGGTGCGTATTCGAACCAGACTTCCATTTCCTCGGGTACCGCAAAGCTGCCCACAGCCATCCCCGCCTCGGGCTGAAACCAGAGAAATACCAGCAGGTTTTCGTCAACAAACGCTACGTATCGCGGACCGTGGTTGAATTCCTGGCCGCTGCTCCAGGAAAGCCCATCGGTGGTATCGGTTGCCACAGGCAAGCCGTTCCATTGGCCGCCGGTGATGGTCACCTGGGCGCCGTTGCCGCTCGGCTGGTCGAGGGAGAAGCTGCCGCCAAGCCAGTTGTCCGAGTCCTCGAAATAGACCTCGAACGACCCGGAAACAACGCCATCCGGGTTGTACTGGTCGATGATCAGAATCCCTTCGTCGGCCTGGAACTCGTCCCACGTTGAATAGTCGAAGAAGAACGCAGCTACCTCGCCCTCTCCTGCTTCTTCGCGATACGTGTCGACCACTTCATACTCTTCGATGGCGAGTCCGTGATGGTTATCGAACCAAATTTCGCCTTCAAGGCTGTCCGCCTTGATTTGAAAGCGCAGGAAGTACTCCGTGTAGTCGGGCTCCTCTCCGCCCAGTGCTTTGTTACTCTGGAAGTTCACAAGACCGCTCAGCTGCAGCGCTCCAAACTGAAGCAGGTCATCCACGCGCCGGAACTCTCCGGCGACCAACTCGCCGTAGAAATCGAGTGAGCCGGCGAAGTAGTCGTTGTCCTCGATCGTGCCTTCGAACTTGACTGCTTCTTCTTCGTTGGATCCGATCGACAACGTCACGACTGAGCCCTCAACGGTACCGGTTGTGTTGAAGCCATCGAGAGTATTGCCTGTCTGCAGGAAGTAGAACAGGAATGGCCCATCCGATTCGCCGTTGTCGCCATTCATGAGCAGATAGCCGTCCCAGTAACCGGTCAGGTCGTACTCTTGTGGCCCCACTTCCCCAGGATCGATCCCGATCACCCCGATTGCGCCGGGTACGATATCGATCACCGTGATCCGCATCACCTGAATGTTGAACGCCGCGCTTTCTGTCGCCTCTACCGTCCGGCCGTTCTTCTCGCCGAAGTGCGTTACGCTGATCTGGTACTGCCCCCGCTGGTGTACCACAATGGTGTAACTGTGCGGCCCGTCATTGGCGTCCCACTCGATTGTGCGCAACAGGTCACCCTGCGGGTCGCAGAGCTCGATTAACAGCCCGGTCACCTCGTACTCGCTGACTGCGATTGCCATTGCGCTGACCGGTGCCTGCACATTGAGCTGGATCTGCCAGCCGGTCTGATCGCGCCCCCTTTCT
>PWMO01000424.1 GCA_003558175.1 Spirochaetaceae bacterium | reverse complement strand
GCGCCCCTGCCGGCACGGGTATCGGACCCGGCGCCGGGCGAATCTCGGCCAGCGAATCGGCAATCGCGCGCTTGAGCGCGTTCCAGAGCTCATCATGCGGCACGATGTCTTCGGCACGGAGCACCAGAAAACCGCCTGAGGCCTGCAGCAGGGAGCCCGCGCGCAGCTTCATGAAGCTGGTGCGAGTTTCGCCGCTGGGCTCCACCGAGTACTCCTGAAGCCCGAAGAGCTTCTGGAAGTCCGGGTGCCGTTCAAAGATGAGCGGGGCTTTCTCCGTATCTGCGTGGTCAACCACGACGTTCACGTCATACCGTTCGAGCGAACCGAAACCGGAGTCATCCCGCCCCGCATCGTTCTCCGGCGGTACGAACCAGTCGATATTGTCGAAAACGTCGGCGCGGAGATCGTCCAGGTGGCGCAGGACCGCCGGATCGTCAAACCGCTTTCGGATCTCTTCAAACGCTTCGTTCACACCCGGCTCGATGGCGCCGATGCGCAGGCTGTGCAGGCTCTGCTCAATACGGCTGCGCTCGCTGCGCAGGCGCAGGAAGATCTGGTTCATCTCGTCCATGTACTGGTAGTACTTCTCACGCGCGCGCCGCCACCACGCCTCGTCTATCTCGCCGCCGTTGACCCGCTTCTGGATGGCGTCAAAGCTGGTGGCCTCGCCGTCGTACACCGGCGCGATGTCGGTGCGCTGTTCTTCACTGTCTTCGACCTGAACGATCTGAAAGCCTTCCTGGCCGAGACGCCCTTCAAACTCGCGCAGAGCCTGGTTCTCGCGGCCTTCGGCCTGGATGACTATCTGGTCCCGCTGCGCGGTGAAGCTGCGGTTCTCCGACAGCGCCTCGAGCTGCTGCTGTACGGTGCGCACCAACTCCTTGATGGCGTCGCGAAACTCGCTCGCCGCTCCCGGTTTGAAGGTGAGCAGTCGCGGCCGGTCGGGCCGATGAAAATTGTAGACGTAGGCGTAGTCCTTGAGGCGCGAGGTGTCATGGCGGTATCGCTCTGCTACCTGGGCAATGGCCGAGCGTTTGCCCGTTCCCGGCATTCCGGTAATGAAGAGGTTATAGCCTTTGCCGCGCATCTGCAGTGCCAGGTGAAGCGCCCTGAGGGCACGCGGCTGCCCGATGATGTCAAAGCTGCGTTCGCCGTTGTCGAGTTGGCGCATCTCGGCATCGCTGATGCCGAAACGTACGGTCTCGGGGTCGAGCCGCATGGTCTGCAGAAGCTGTTCCGGAGAGGGGACAACGGCGGACACCGCTGGGTCCGGGGCGGGCTGGTTCGGGTTTCTGGTCATGATCGTATGTGTAACCTATCGGGTAGTATGCTCTTCACCCTAAGATAGTCATTCCCGAGCGGAGTTACAAGCGCCGCGCCCGAGCGCGCGCCGGGGTGGCCCGGGGCGGGCGCCCTGGAGCGTCGCCGCGGGCGTTGCAAAATCGCCGGGCACCGCTATAATGGGGACCATGCAGCTGGTAGAATTGGATGCCTTGTTTCGCGACTTGATGCGTCTCGAGGATGTCGCGAGCATTGATCCTTCGCTCAACGGGTTACAGGTCAGCCGGCACCGCAGTGAGGTGACCCGAGTAGCTTTCGCGGTCGACGCCTGTATGGAGACGTTTCGCCGTGCGGCGCAGCAGCAGGCCGACCTGCTGTTCGTGCACCACGGTATCTTCTGGGGGCGGGAAACGCGCCTCACCGGTGCCCATTACGAACGCATCCGCTTTCTGATCGAGAACGACCTGGCACTCTACGCCGTGCACCTGCCGCTCGACATGCATCCGGAGTTCGGCAACAACGCCGGGATGGCGGCTGCGCTCGGACTGAACGAGGTGCGTCCCTTCGGGACGTTCAAGGGCCAGCAGGTCGGCTGCGCGGGAACGCTGAGCGAACCGCGAACCATTGAGCAGATTACGCAGACACTCTTCGGTGGCACTGAGCAGGTTCTGGGGCTGCTTCCCTTCGGGCCGCGCGACGTGCGTACCGTTGGACTGGTTTCCGGCGGCGCGCCGCATGAGGTAGAAGAGGCAATAGCGGAGAGGCTCGATCTCTACATCACCGGAGATGCCGCTCACACCGTCTACCATCGTGCGCTCGAGACCGGAATCAATGTCATTTTCGGCGGTCACTATCTGACCGAGACCTGGGGTGTTCGTCTCCTCGCGGAGCGACTCGCAGCACAGACCGATGTCGAGACGCTCTTCATCGACCTGCCGACGGGACTGTAAGTGACGGTGTCACACACTTCGCAGGATAGCCGCCGCGAACGGCTCGTGCCGCTGCTGCTGGTGCTGGCCATCGTAGCGCTGGATCAGGCAACCAAGATCGCAATTGTCGCCATGGTGGAACCGATCTACGAGTCGGGCCGCATTATCGAGGTCTTCGGCGACTTCCTCAGGATCATTCACGCGCGCAACCCCGGCATCGCGTTCAGTATCGGGCGCGATCTGCCGGTGCGAGTACGCACCGTCCTGTTCACGCTGCTGCCGCTGGCGGTGCTGGCGGGGCTGCTCTGGTACTACCTGCGCACCGATGAGTTCTCGCGCCTGCAACGCTGGGCGGTTGCCGGCATTATCGGCGGTGGCGCCGGAAACCTCATAGACCGCATCGCCCGACCCGACG
>PWMO01000012.1 GCA_003558175.1 Spirochaetaceae bacterium | reverse complement strand
ATCGATCCTCGCGTGGTGGATGGCGCCCAGGGCGCACAATTTCTACAGACACTGGTTGAGCTGATCGAGCATCCGGCGCAGATTCTGTTGTAAGCGGAATCCTGGCCGGCCGCGTAGCGGCTCCCTGCCGTGCGGTCCCGGCTGGTCCCGGCCGGCCCCAGATTGGATCTTGCCTTGACGTTGGATCGCCGGTAGTATGCGTCGCGGAGGTGTAGCGGATGGCCACGGTAGTCATTTTTGGCGCAGGCGTGATGGGTACGGCAACGGCGTTCCCGCTGACCGATAACGGGCACCGCGTCCGCCTGGTCGGGACACATCTGGATGAAGAAATCATCGCTTCGGTCAAGACGAGGGGCTACCATCCAACCCTGCGGCGGCCGCTTCCGGACGGCGTGACCGCGTATCGCTACACCGAGCTTGCTGAAGCGCTGCAGGGTGCCGACTTTCTGGTCTCCGGTGTGAACTCCTACGGCGTGCGCTGGGCGGCCGAGACGCTGGCGTCTGCGCTGACTGAAGCGCTCCCCATCATTGCTATAACCAAGGGGTTGGACTCAACCGCAGACGGAGATATCGTTGCGCTGACCACGGTATATGAGGAGACGCTTGTTTCCGCCGGTGGACCGCACTGCGATGTTTCGGGGGTCGGCGGGCCCTGTATTGCGGGCGAGCTCGCAGGGCGCCGTCAATCGTGCGTAGTGTTTGCGTCGCCCACCCGGGAGCAGGCCGAATGGTTTGCCGGTCATTTCCGCACCTCGTACTACCATATCTGGACAACGGCCGACCTACTCGGCCTGGAGATCGCGGCGGCCCTTAAGAACGCCTATACGCTCCCGGTGGCGATTGCATCGGGCTTTCTGGAACGCGAGCACGGTCCGGATGAAGCCAACGCGCAGATGCACAACCTCGAAGCCGCCGTATTTGGTCAGGGGGTCTCCGAGATCCGCTACCTGCTGCAGGTGTGCGGTCAACCGGTGCAATTTGCCGCATCGCTTCCGGGAGCCGGAGACTACTACGTGACCTGTGCCGGAGGCCGAAACATGCGCTTCGGCAGGTTGCTGGGTTCGGGCAAGAGTATGGCTCAAGCGCTGCAAGAGATGCAGGGCATCACCATAGAGTCTTTGTCGATCATCGCGGCTATGGCCGCGGCGCTTCCCAGGCTCGCCGACCGAGGCGCGATTGACCGCGCCCGGCTGCCGTTGCTCGGGCACCTCATTGCCACCGTTGACAGCGGCCGGGCGGAACCGTTCCCGCTTGACAGGTTTTTCCCGGACCTCTGCTGAGATCCGGTCGGCACCGAGGCGAGAACAGGGCGGTCGCGGTGTGGTAGAATTGCCCGACGGGAGACGCGGGAACTCGGCGCGACTCGTCGGCATATGTATCAAAGTCAAAGAGGAGATCGTGGCCATGAAGAAGAGCGCCCGCTTTCTCGCACTGGCTGCCGTTGCACTGATGGTAGTGTCCGGTACGCTTGTTGCTGAAGACGGAGAGCCGGTACGCGGCGTTGTGGTATTGCCGGTGTTTGGTCTCTCGCCGGAAGACGGGGTTGTGCTGGGCGGGGCGGCCCTGTTCTTCAGCGTGCCGCAGCCCGGTGCCCCTACCGACACGGTGTCGACAAACTTGATCTACGGCACCAAGGGAACGTTCTCCGCAACCGTCAGTACCGATCACCGCGTGGGCGAGGGGCGTACGCTGCAGACCTATCTGCGCGGTACGCGAAGCATCGAGTCCTACTTCGGCACCGGGATGGATGCCGTGATTGAAGAGGATTTCACGGCGTTCGAAATCAATGCGATCGCATCGTTGCTGTTTCCCGTTCGGCGGCGTCTCAGTATCGGTCCGGCGTACGAGTTCTCGTATATCGACGTTGTAGAATCTGAGGATCCGGGTGTGCTCGCCGGAGGCCAGGTGCGCGGCAGCGACAGTGCGCTGGCAACCGGGCCGGGAATCCGGGCGCTTCTCGACGGCCGTGACAGCAACGTCTATCCTACCCGTGGCGGCTACGCTGATCTCAGACTGCAGGGCTTTCCCACCTGGCTCGGTTCGAGCGACGGCTTCTGGTATTCCGAGTTCGACGCGCGCTATTTCTATTCGCCGCTGTCCGACCTGGTTGTCGGCTGGCAGGCGGTGTTGACGGTTGCCGGTGGTGATGTTCCGTTCTCGTTTCTGCCACACCTGGGCGGCAGCGATATCATGCGTGGCATTCTGGAAGGACGCTATCGCGATGACCTGGCGCTCGCAAACCAGCTGGAACTGAGATTCCCCCTGTTCTGGCGTTTCGGCGGGGTGGCGTTCTTTGGCGCCGGTACCGTTGCGCCTTCGATGGACCGGCTGGCGTTTGACGATTTCGTCGGCGCAGGCGGGTTAGGCCTCCGGTTCGCGGTCAACCCCGAGCAGCGGCTGAATATCCGCTTCGATGTCGCGCATGACGGCGAGGATTTCTCATTCTACGTCAACTTCCAGGAAGCGTTCTGAACTGTTACGAACCTTGTAAAGCCCGGTAGCCGGCATGCGCCGCCGGGCGAAAGCCGGCCGGCGGCGCACACTGCGGGCACGTGGCGCAACACAGCGTCGGAGAGGCGGCCACACCGCGGGACTCCGCACTCCGCTGCGTCGTGGGCGTGGACTT
>PWMO01000251.1 GCA_003558175.1 Spirochaetaceae bacterium | reverse complement strand
GAGCCACGCCTGCAGGTGGGTATTGAGCGCAACGTTGATTTCATAGAAGCCGCCCTCGCTGGAGTACCCAGAACCTGCGCCCACTTCGTACGAAAACGACGGATATGAGTCAAACGTCTCGAAGGCTGCAACCAACACGGGGCCGGCCAGGACAAGCACAACAGCAAGCAGGACCGTCATCAAACTCTTTCTGCACATCATATCGCTCCTTCCGTTGATTCTCTGGCGTACCCGCGAGTCGACCGCATCGGATCGGACTGCAACGGTACACCCGAACTATGTTGTCAAGTATAGGATGTGCGGCAATTCGACGCAACCGGCTTGACTGACCGACGGTCATTTTATTACCATAGGAATACGAGGTGACCATGGGTATAGTTGAACGCAAGGCGCGTGAGAGGAGCGAGCGGCGGCGGCTGATACTTGAAGCGGCAGCGCGCCGCCTGCTGCGGGTCGGGATAGAGAACACCACCATGTCGGATATCGCCGATGAGGCCGAGCTCTCAAAGGGCGCGCTCTACCTCTACTTCAAGAGCAAAGAAGAGCTGGTGTACACGCTGCTCTATTCGATTCTCCATCGGTTCAAAGACCGGATCGTGGCTGCGGCTGCCACCGCGAACCTCGGGCTGGAAAAGATCAGGGCAATGCGGGCAGCATATGTCGCCGTCTTCGCCGAGTATTCGGACTACCTCTACCTGTTTCACTACCTGGACTATCGCAGCCACGCAATAGACAGCGAAGACTCAGGCGCCTGGCGCTGTTTCCGTGTGATTGACGACCTCAAGGAGCACCTGGTGCGTACGCTGCAGCTCGGGCAGACCGACGGCTCGATGCGGGTCGATTTTGACGCGCGCAAGACCGCCGAGATGCTGGTGCACATGGTGGAGAGCTTCCTGCAGCGCATCGCCTCGCGTGACGCGTTCATCAAGCAGCGCAGCGTCTATCAACCGGAAGAGCTGGTAGAGCAGATGTTCAACATGATCGAGTACTACCTGAGCGCACGGCCGTCTGCGGCAGAGGGAGCGTAGGGCGTGGAACGACTGATGCGACATCTGCTGCGTTCGCCCGTGCTGGTGGTGGCGGTGACGCTGGCGCTGACGCTGCTTCTGGGTCTGCAGATCCCGCGCATAGAGATTAACAACAACGTAGAAGTCTTCATTCCACCCGACAGCCGGCAGAAACAGGCCTATGATCGGATGCGCGACATCTACGGCAGCCAGCAGATGGTCAGCGTCGCGATGCAGGTCGAGCGGGGCACCGTTCTGGAGCCGCGACACATCGACACGGTGCGCGAGCTCACCGACCGCATCGAGAGACTGCCGTACGTTGACTCGGTCACCTCGCTGACCAACGCGGACTATATCGAAGGCAGCCTCGAAGGAATGGAGGCCACGACCCTGCTCCCGCCGGGTGACGACATGGAGTACAACGCGCGCGTTGTTCGGCGGCGGCTGTTCGACTGGCAGGAGATGTACCGCGGCAACCTGATCTCAGACGATTTTCGCGCCACCCAGTTTGTGGTTCTGCTCGACGCGGGCTCCACCACCGCCGAGCGAGAAGTGTTTCATCACGCCCTCACCCCGGTGCTCGAAGAGTACCGCCAGGCCGGAGTGAGTTTTCACGTCGGCGGCGAGCCGGTGATCACGGTCATGCTGAAAGAGTACATGATCGGCGATCTGACCTACCTGATCCCGCTGGTAACGCTGGTGGTGCTGCTGGTGCTCTACCTCTCGTTCCGCAGTATTGCGGGCGTCTTTCTTCCCATCATCACCGTGCTGATCAGCACTACCTGGGCCGTCGGCATCATGGCGCTGCTGGGCATCTACTTCTCGATGATCTCGACCGTAATTCCGGTACTGTTGATTGCGGTAGGCAGCGCCTACGTGATCCATCTCTTCAACCGCTATTATGACCGGCTCTCGCGGAGCGGTCAGCCGGAGACGCGCACCGACCCCTCGGCGCACCGCGAGCTGGTGCTCTCGGTTGTCTCTTCAATTGGCAGACCGGTGACCCTGACCGCGCTCACCACGGCCGCCGGCTTTGCCTCCATCGCCACCAGCGAGATCATCCCGATGCGCCACTTTGGCATCATCAACGCTATCGGCGTGCTGGCCGCGCTGGCAATCACCCTGCTGTTCGTCCCATCGCTGCTCCTGCTTCGCCTGCCCGGCCCGCCCCGCCCGCGTCGCGTGGGCCGCGTGGGTCGCGTAGCGCCGGATGCCGGAGCAACCCCCACCCGCATCGAGCGCTTTCTGCTCGCGCTGCATCAGGGGTTTGGTCGGCACCGTGGCCGGGTGCTGCTTGCCGCCGCGGCAATTGTTGCGCTCTGTGGGTACGGCATGTTGCACCTGCAGGTCGACAACGCAATGATCGACTACTTTGACGCGCGCTCACCAATCCGCAGCGCCGATAATTTCCTGCGCCGTGAGTTCAGCGGCAGCAAGGTGTTCAGCATCCTGGTAGAGGGCGATGAACCCGGTGCCCTTACCAACCCGCACGCGCTGGCCGCCATGGACGATCTTGGCGCCTACCTCGAGCGGACTCACCCGGACGTGGGACGGGTGCTCGCGTTCTCCGATTTCATCAAGCGCATGAACAAGGTCATGAACTTTCCCGATGACGACGAG
>PWMO01000310.1 GCA_003558175.1 Spirochaetaceae bacterium | reverse complement strand
TACTACCCGGTTTTGCCTCCTGATTGCGTTTTCACCAAGCTTCGTGGCAGTTTACTTCAGTCGTCGATGCCGTCCATTCGGACCGCTATGCCGCGCCGGGCCAGGTCTCGCTTGATCTCAGGCACGCTGTAATGGCCGTAATGCACCATCGAGGCGACCAGTGCCGCGTCGGCTGCGCCTTTCTCAAACACTTCGGCAATGTGCTCCGGGGTGCCGGCGCCGCCGGAAGCCACTACCGGCACCGAAACCGCCTCACTGATCAAGCGCGTGACGGTGCAATCATAGCCGCTGGTGGTTCCGTCGGCGTCAATTGAGTTCAGCACGATCTCGCCCGCGCCGCGCTCGACCCCTTCCATAGCCCAGGCGAGCGCATCGAGTTCGGTTGGCGTGCGTCCCCCGTTAATCACAACCCGGTAGCCACTGGGCATAGCAGCGTCGGCCAGCACGTCCATTCCCAGCACGATGCACTGGTTGCCGAACGCGGCGGCACCCTCATCTATGATTGCCGGGTTCTTGACCGCCTGGCTGTTGATGCTGATCTTCTCGGCTCCCGCCAGCAGCACCCGGCGCATCTGTTCCAGGGTGCCGATTCCGCCGCCAACGCAGAACGGTACGAAGATCTGCTTGGCCACCTCAGCCACAACGTCGATCATCACCGAACGGTGTTCAGCGCTGGCGGTGATGTCGTAGAACACCAGCTCGTCGACGCCGTCTTCGTAGTAGCGTTTGGCCATCTCTACCGGATCGCCGATGTCGACGTTGCCCTTGAACTTGATTCCCTTGGTGGTCTTGCCGTCGCGCACGTCAAGACAGACAATAATTCGCTTCTGAAGCATCGAACCTCCCTCCTCCGCTCGCGCGGGCCCGAACTGCGGGACTCACCCCGACTGACGGTGACGCCGCGCTGCGTTAGTGCGTGCGCCTCCGGTCAACCCCGGTGCTGCAGAAAATTGCGCAGCATCCGCAGGCCGTATGGTCCCGACTTCTCCGGGTGAAACTGAACCGCAGCCAGGTTCTCCCGGGAGATCGCTGAAGTGAAATGAATCCCGTAGTCGGTCACCGCGAGCCGGCACGACTCGTCCTCGGGATCGGGGTAGTAGGAGTGCACGAAATAGAACGACGCTCCCGTCGGGATGCCGGAGAACAGGTAGTGATCGCGGACCGGCTCAACCTGGTTCCAGCCCATGTGGGGGATCTTCTGCCCGAGTCCCGCTGCAAAGCGGCGCGCGCTGCCCGCTACCAGAGACAGACAGACGGCACCGTTCTCCTCCGAGCGGTCGAGCACGATCTGCGAACCAAGGCAGATGCCCAGCACCGGTCGCCCGCGGGCGACGAACTCGCTGATCGCCTGGTCGAGCCCCCTGCGGCGCAACACTGCCATCGCGGCCGCGCCGTCCCCCACGCCGGGGAACAGCAACCGGTCACACTGCAACAGCGTTTCCGGCTTGCCGGAAATCACGATCCGGGCATCGAGGGCGAGCAGCGCCGTCTCGACGCTCTTGAGATTTCCTGCTTCGTAATCGACTACGCCAACCATCCTCACCCCTGCTGCAATCGCTCTGCTTTGATCGCTCTGCTTTGGTCGCACTGCTTTGGCCGCTCTGTTGCGGTCGCTCTGTTTCGGCCGCCCTGCTACCGTTGCGCGAAGCGCGAACTCAGCGTGTGCACCAGCACGCGCAGCTCGTCTCGATCCATCGTGATTCCCGAGAAGCGCACCAGGTCGCCGTCGCGTTCGCTCTCGAGCTGAGCGGAGAAGCGCTGCATGTCGAGGCGCGCATCACGAATACCCGCCAGAAAGAGCAGCCGGAAGAGTACGTGGAAGGCGCGCGCATCCTGTTCGCTCTCGAGCCGCGTCACTCCCGCCAGCATGATCTGCTCGGTATCGGCATCGGTATCGGCATCGGTATCGGTATCGGCATCGTCCGCGGCGCGGTCAACCGAGAGCGTAATCCAGTCAATCGGAACTCGCACCGGTGCTCCAAGACGCGACAGCGCTTCACGGCCCGGCTGCGGGAAGTAAATCGTCAGCTGATGCTGATCGGCCTGGTCTTCTATTGCGGTCAGCTGGGCCTCGAGGGACGCCCCAAACTCGCGTGCCGCCCCCTGCTCGACCGCCTCGGCCTGCAGCAGGCGATCCTGCATGTCACCCTCGGTAACAAGCACCAGCCCCGAGCGCAGAATGGCGAGCGACTGGCCCGACAGCGGATCGGTGAAGTAGCTGCGCGCCGCACGGCCGCGCTCGAGGTCCACTTCAACCCAGGCGTCGTCCCGCCTCAGGTTGCGCTCGATGATGCGACGCGGATACCGCCCGGCCGCCACCAGGTTCAGCTCCGAGCCGGGCAGCCGACCGACGGTGGCCACCACCATTTCGGTACGGTCGATCACCCGCGACAGCTGCTGCGCGGAGATCCCGTCCGGCAGCAGCGCTTCGAGCAGCGCCTCTCCGGTGGCGGCGTCATTTATGAACAGGTAGGCGGCCTGGTCGGCCGGCAAGTAGGCCACCAGGTCGCGTTCGACCACGTCCGGAACGGTGCGGCAGCCCGTGGCAATCAGGACCAGCGCCGCAACGGCAACCAGCGTCACCGCGCGCGCGACCGGGCCGCGCGATGACACAGCGCCGGCGGCGGTAC
>PWMO01000183.1 GCA_003558175.1 Spirochaetaceae bacterium | reverse complement strand
TGCCTGCCACACCCTGGCCGACTCGTGATCCGGCGGAACGTCTTCATCTCCGGCAAACACCGTTATCGAGAGCGTATCCGGTGAGATTCCGAGCCATTTGGAGTCGGTCAGAAACTCATAGCTCATCCGGATCGCGCCCTCCTTGAAGTAGTCTCCGAGCGACCAGTTTCCCAGCATCTCGAAGAAGGTCAGATGGCTTGAGTCACCGACATCTTCAATGTCGCCGGTACGGATGCATTTCTGATAGTTCACCAGCCGTTGGCCGGCGGGGTGCGGCTCACCGAGAATGTAGGGCACCAGCGGATGCATCCCGGCGGTGGTAAAGAGTACCGTCGGATCGTTCTCTGGAATCAGGGATTGTCCGGAAATTTCCACATGTCCTTTGCTGACGAAGAACTCGATGTACTTTCTGCGCAGTTCATTGGCGGTCATCTGTTTGCATTCCTTTTCATCTGGTGTTCGCTTCGTCCGGTGTTGATTGCGTCCGGTGTCTGTTTCGACAATCACGTTCGACAGTCATGTTCGCCAATAACGAGGCTCGCGTACGCGTTCGTGTTCAGAAATCTTCCAGGTCGGCGTTGCGCTGTTCATCCTCGAGATCGGGGATCACATAGACCAGGAGCCCGCTCTTCTTGACCCGCACTTCTGCAAACCCCTTCTCCGACAGCTGATCCAGCACCGTACGGGCCTGCTCCAACGGAATTGACGCCGCCAGGGCAACGTCCGTCGGGGTAATCACGCCGTTATTCTGCTTGGCCGTCTGCAGTATGGTCTGTTCCACCGACGCCG
The DNA here is from genome assembly GCA_003558175.1 of Spirochaetaceae bacterium. GTDB lineage: Bacteria > Spirochaetota > Spirochaetia > DSM-27196 > PWMO01 > PWMO01. The sequence goes on along the minus strand of PWMO01000183.1, from coordinate 1,842 downwards.
GTTTGCGCCGCGCGCGCTCGCGGTTGTCCGCTTCCGTCCAGCTGCCGACAACCCGAAACTCGCCGGCAAAGTCTCCGGAACGGAGCGCCTCACGGTACTTGCGCCGGAACCGGGCCTCACGCACCTGAGAAGGGAGGGTCAGAGCGTCATAGACAGTGCCGATTCCCAGCAGCCCTCCGGTGAAGAAGAACAGTATCCCGGTCCCCACCTTGCCCAGGTAGAGCCTGTGGAGCCCGGAGAGACCGAAAAGCGATGGGAGCCAGAGCAAATATGCCGTTGCAACGGAGTACACCGATAACCTCGCTGTGCTGCTGCTTACTATATTCGATCAGCGGCGCTTGGACAATACAGTCCCTTGGACAGTCTGTCAGACATAGCGCTCATGTTCGCTGCGGACGACGATTTCTCCGGTCTCTTCCATACGGCGAAGGAAGCCAATGAACTCGCGCTCGGTTTTCTCAACGTCACGCCGCAGCATGGGACCAAGATGGGCGTACTCCTCGGCGATAATGGAGCGCCGCCGTTCGGAGACGTTGCGCAGCACCTTGGCGCGGATATCTTCGCTCTTGCCCTTCAGAATGACTGCTACGTCTCGGTCACTGAAGTCACGCAGCACGCGCTGCAGGTCGCTATCCGCGATAAGAAGCAGGGTATCGATAGTGAAGAGCTCATCCTTGATCTCGCGAAAGACCTCAGGCTCTTCATCTCGCAGTGCATCCAGCACGTACGAGCCGTCCGTCGGGCTCATCGTGCGCAGAATCCGCGCCAGGGCCGCTTTCCCGTCGAGCTCCTCGGTCACGATGCGCCCGTGTGTGCGTATCTTGTCGCGCAACGCCTCTTCAACCCGCAGCAGCACGTCATTTTCTACGCGCTCCATGCGCGCGATGCGCAACAACACCTGCTGCCGGACCTGTTCATCCAGCCGGGCAATAACCGCGGCTCCTCGTTCCGGCGACAGGTACGCCAGGATCAGCCCGATCACCGCCGGCGATTCTTCGCGCGCGAGCGCAACGAGCTGCTGCGGCTCCAGGTCTTCCAGAAACTGAAACGCCCTGCCCTTCGGCTGCGGCGCGACCCGTTGCAGTATTGAGGCGGCCACATCCGTCCCAAACGCTTTCTCCAGCATCTGCTGTGCCACGTCGGGACCGCCCTGCGGCGAAAGCGCGCGCTCCCTGACTACGCGGCCGAACTCGGCCACGATCTCATCCGCTTCGGCACGTCCGAGCCGCGAGATCGTCATGATCTCGCGCAGGACGGCCTCGATTTCTTCATGCTTCAGATGCCGCAGGACGGCGGCGGCCTCGTCCCGTCCCACCGCCATAAGGAAACGAGCAACCTTCTTGACGCCTTGCGGCGAGGCTTCGCCGTCCGCGGTGACCTTGACCAGGCCGGAAATGCGCCGCGCCTGCTCCACCGCAGCACGCTCGCTGCCGCGCCCCGTCCTGCCGCGCCGGACTGTCTCACCGTCGCTCCCGCTGCGCGCCTCTTCCGGCGCGGGCTTCTGCCCGCCTTCTCCCGGTTGCGCAGGTTGCCGTTGCGCAGCTTGCCGCGCCGGCGAATCCGCACCACCCTTTCGCGAGCCCGGCTTGCCGGGGGAGGCAGCCGGTCCATCGGCCAGGCCGTCTTCAGGACCGTTGCCGGAACCCGCTTGCTGCGTCTTGCGATAGGCGTCCGACTGGCGCTTTCTGAGGTTCATCGCGTTTCAGGATAGCGCCTGCACCCGTGCCGGGTCAAGCCGCGAGGTGACCTCGGGTGCACGACAATTTCGTTGGATAGAACGGAAAAGTGGTTGAGGGAAAAGGATTATCGTCCTATACTGACAGTGTCTACGCTGTCAGTATA
>PWMO01000159.1 GCA_003558175.1 Spirochaetaceae bacterium | reverse complement strand
TGGGGCGGCAAGATAATCATGAAGTCGGTCTTCGAGAAAGGCAAAATCCGCCATTACGCGGTATGCGAGAAGACCGGCAACCAGAGCCGCCGGCCAAAAGACTTGATGTAGCAACGAGGGTGAACGGTCCCGTTCAGCGGGGCCTGCACCCCTGCTGCACGTGTTGAACCAAAGCACGATGAACGAAAGCATGCTGTGTGCAACCGTGCTGTACGCAAACCGATGATTCTGTCCGGTGACTTCATCAAATCACGTCTGGGAACGGACATATTCATCGATCCCTTTCGTGAAGAGCAACTCAATCCAAACAGCTATAACCTGACCCTCCATAATGAGCTCCTCGTCTATGACGGTGACGAGCTGGATATGGCGCAGGACAACCCGTGCAGCACCGTGGTGATTCCGCCACAAGGGCTGGTTCTGGAGCCGTCGCGGCTCTACCTGGGGCGTACGGCCGAGTTCACCGAGACGCGCGGTTACGTTCCGATGCTGGAGGGCCGCTCGTCAATCGGGCGGCTGGGACTCTTCGTGCATATCACCGCGGGGTTTGGCGATATCGGGTTTCGAGGCTACTGGACGCTGGAGATCTTCTGTGTTCAGCCCATACGCATCTACGCCGGGGTGCAGATCTGCCAGATCTTCTACCACACCATAGAGGGCGATTACCGCACCTACGACGGCGGAAAGTACCAGAACAACCGCGGCATTCAGAAGAGTCTGCTCTTCCGCGAGTTCCGCGCTGCAGGCGGAAGTGGTTCGGCCGGGGATGTCGATTCCGCAGGTGGGGCGGCTCAGTCCACCGGTGAGAGTTCGCCGCCGGTGAGTCTGCGGTAGAAGCAGCTGCGGTTGCCGGTGTGGCAGCAGATTCCTCCGGCCTGTTCAATCAGGATCACCAGGGCGTCTTCGTCACAGTCCACGCGGATCTCAACCACCCGCTGCACGTGCCCCGAGGTTTCGCCTTTGCGCCACAGGCAGCGGCGGGTGCGGCTGTAATAGTGAACGTATCCGGTTGCGAGCGTTTGGCGCCACGCCTCGGGATTCATAAACCCCACCATCAGCACCTCGCGCGTCTCTGCGTCTTGCGTCACCACCGGTAACAGACCGTCCAGCTTGTCAAAGTCCGGCTGAAACGGTCCCCGAGGCTTAACTCTGGTGCTGCTCATGGTGTGATCTCCGCCGGCGCGAGCGGCTCCCAGCGTCCCTGCTGAAGGCGTAAAGCGTACGAGGATTGCAGCCGGCGCACCAGCCCGTCGTGCAGCCGGTGCGCGGTGAGCTGCAGGTTTGCCGCAGGGTTGGAGTCGGTTGGGTAGGCAGCGGAATCGAGCTTGCGTCCGCTGGTCATCAGTGTTTCCAGCAGCATCTTGGCGGCGAGAAAGCGGTCGTACTTGTTCACACCGAAAATCAGGAAGTCATCCAGCATCCCGATGATCTCCCAGGTGACCTGCTCGGCCTGCGAGTAACGGCCGGCATCTTTGTCCTGGTCGCTGAAGCGCATCGGAAGCTCGTCGATGATCCGGTCCAGCTGCCGCACCAGGTAGTCGAGCGCGAAAAGCCCGGTTGCGCAATTGAACAGGATGCGCGATCCGCGCGACTCGGCGCTGAATACTTCTTCGGCGGAAATCGCCGGTCCGATGTCGGCGCACGCGAGTCTGTCGCTCCGGTCGCGAACCAGAATCCCGCCTTTTACGTCAACCGAGGTGCGGAAAGAGAAATCAAATCCCGCCTGCTTGCCGGTGAGTGCCAGGTAGGCGACCGAAACCTCGTCTACGGTGAATCCGAGATTGTCGACGTTTCCCAGGTAGACGAAGCGCTTGCCCATACGGTAGAGCTCGCGGTAGGTCTCGCGCAGCACGGCGAAGTTCTGGCCGTGGCCCCCTGGCAGCGGCAGCGCGTTGTTGGGGCGGCCGTGGGCGCGGTCAAAGATTTGTTTGGGTCTGCCTGCCTCACTATGGGTATAGGCTGCGATCAGCGGCTGCACTCCGGTGAGCACGCGCGTGATGTCGATCCCGGTTGCCGCGATGAGGCCCTTCAACATCGAGCTGTCGCGAAAACCGTCATACGCCGCGGCTACCTCGTCGGTGTTGTACACGCTGGTCATCTGGAACATGGGAAACAGCGGCAGCAGCCCCGGCGCTGAGGAACCGGCGTCGCAGGCGGCTTCTCCCGGGCCTGCAGACCGTGAGCCGGCAGCCGCGGCTCGCTGGTATTGAAGCGCCTGTACCAGATTGGCACGCATTTTCAGTTCCAGGAAGGTTGCCCCCGGACTCCCATCGGGATTGAGGTAGGCGGGAGTAAGCCCTTTGGCGCGGCCGCGCGACATCTCTGCGAGCGGCTGAAAGTCGCCCCGCAGCAGGTCAAAGAGATCCTTGCTCAGCGAGCGGTTCTTCTTCTCGTCGGCATAGCTGGTGGCGGACCCGCCGTTCAGCACACCGTACGAGACCAACGGAAGCAGCCTGCGCCCGAGATCGCGCAGCTGTTCTTCACTGAAAACGCATTCGGCTCCCTCGACCGATCCAACCGATTCCACCGAGACGGACGGCAACAGTGCTTCGAGTTGCCGACGGACGGTGTTGAGCGGCAGACGCAGGCCCGCCGGGACCGTACGGTCGATGATCGTGTCACCGTCGACGGTCGGGA
>PWMO01000448.1 GCA_003558175.1 Spirochaetaceae bacterium | reverse complement strand
GCCCACCTTGATGCCATCAAGAACGACGGTCTTACGTTCATCGGTCCCAATGGGGAAAGCCGCGTGATCCGACCCACCGCAGCCGCCAATGACCCGCAGTCCCTGCCGCCGCCCGATCTCGTGCTTCTCTGTGTGAAGGGATATGACCTCGATGCAGCGGTAGAAAGCCTCAGCCGTACCATCATCGCCGGCACGGCCGTGCTCCCCCCGCTCAACGGCGCCGACATCGACGAGCGCGTCCGTTCCCGCCTGGGGGGAGCGGTGGTGCTGCCGGGCTGCATCTACATCAGCGCGTATATCGAGGCTCCCGGCCGCGTCCGCCATGCCGCAGGTCCGGGGAAGATCGTTCTGGGAACCAGCCCCGACGCGCCACAGTGGGACCCCGCGCCGTTTCTGGACGCGTGCCGGGCAGCTGAAGTACCCGCCGAGTGGCGCAGCGACCCTGCCCCGGCGATCTGGGAGAAGTTTCTCTTCATCGCTCCGTTCTCACTTGTAACCGCGGTCAGTGGAGAACCGATCGGGGGCGTGCTGCAGAACGAGCAGCTGCGCGAAGATGTACGCCGGATCATCACGGAGACGGCCGCCCTCGCGCGCGGGAAGGGTGTCGCGCTCAGCGAAGACGTTGTCGAGGAAACGCTCGAGAAGGCGGCCGGCTTTGCCCCCGAGACCCGTACATCCTTCCAGCGTGACATTGCAGCCGGGAGTCCGCGGGACGAACGCGACATCTTCGCCGGAACGATTCTGCGCCTCGGTACGGAGTGCGGTGTCGCTACACCGGTAACCCGGAGCTACGCCGACTCCCTGCCGCAGACCGGAGCCACCAGCTGAGACGCTGAACTGCGGTCAGCAGAACCAGCGCAGCGAGTATCCAGAACAGCAATGCGGCGTGCCGGGGAACCAGGAGCGCCGCAGTGTAAAACGCGATGGTCTCGGCACCTTCAACAATTCCTTTCGGCATGACTACGGCGGTCCGGCGTGCGGACGCCGGCTCATTGTGCTCAACCGCCGCCCGTTTCTCGAGTACGGCCGCCAGGTACATCCACGACGCAGCGTTGACGTAGCAGGATGCAAGGAGAACGGCGACCGCGGGCCAGACTGACTCAATCGGCACGACTGAAGCGGTTGGGTCGCGGCCGCCCGCTCCCACGGCTATTCCCAGTGGTAGCGCCGCGTACACGGCGAAGTCCGCCAGGATGTCCAGATACCCTCCGTTATCTCCGCACCGGCCGGTACGGCGCGCGAGGGCACCATCCACGCCGTCCAGAACGCGATTCAAGATCCACAGTATCAGCGCCACACCCCAGTGCCCTGCGCCCGCGACAACCGCGGCAGCCAGGCCGGTCATCAACCCGTAGACGGTTACAGCGGTTGGACTGATTCTCAATCGCACCGTCAGCCAGAGCAGCGGCGAGATCACCCGGTCTTTGCAGCCGCGCAGCTGTTCATCGAACATGCTGATACCTCCTGACGAATGATCGGTCTATCCAGTCTTTCAGCCGGTAGGCCAATCTACCGGCCAACGACCAGCGCCCACGATAGGCAATCCCGAACCGCAGTCCGAGATTGAGCGCGGACAGGTGATCGCCGGTTCCGGTGAACGGGCACAGCGGCGTTTGCTCCGCCTGGCCACCGTCAGACGATGTGAACGCGGGAGCGCGCAGCGATATGCGTTCCGCAGAGACCAGCAGGTTCCGCAGGAGCGTCTTCTGCTGTCGCACGGCGAACACCCCGGCACGCGTCAGCGTACGCTCGGTGCCGGGCGTCTCCCCGGGTAGCGTACGGCGAACCCTGCCCGCCACTGGAAAAGATGCGCAGTCCCCAACGGCAAATACGTTGGGAAACCCGTCCGCACGCAAGTAACGGTCGACCCTCACCGCCCCGGAGGAATCCAGCGGCAGGCCCGACGTCCGCAATACTGCCGGTGGCCGCACGCCGGTGGCAACCAGAACGATCGCGTACCCGGAGTCGGTGGCGAGCGCGTCAGGATCAACCGGAGGCCCGACGCGCAGCTGAACGCCTCGCCGCTGCAGGGTCGCGGCAACCAGCCGTTCACGGCGACCGGAAAGACCCGCCAAACCTGCACTCGCGGCACCGTGGGGCCGGTGAACGGCCCGTCCGCCGTCGGGACTGTTGTGCGTTCGGTAAGCGGTCGGTTCGGCCGCAACAAACAGGTCGACCGCACATCCGCGTGGCGCCTGCCCGTGACCCAGACGGGTCAGCAGAGCTGCCGCGTTGGCAGCCAACTCGACACCGGCCGGTCCGCCCCCAACCACCGCCACGCGGCAGTCGCTCCCCGCGCGAACGCGCCGTTCGATCTCCTGCCGCGCTGCGTACAGCGATTCAATCGGCTTGGCCGGATACAGCGTCGCGGTTGGGCGGGCGAAGCCTCGATCGCCGAAGCCTCGGTTCCCGGGGGAGGAAGCGCCATGGGAGCGATCCCCGGCAGAAAAAGCGCCGTAAAAAAGGGTGCCGGCAGAGGAAGCGCCGTAGGAAGGCTCGCGGCCGGCGACCTCGCTGCCGAGGTTCAGCGAGAGCAGATCATAACGGAGCAGGCCGCTCTGTTGCAGGCGTAACGTGCAGGCCGCTGCGTCAATGCCGACAACACGATCCTGCAGAAACTCGGCGTGCGCGCGGCGG
>PWMO01000361.1 GCA_003558175.1 Spirochaetaceae bacterium | reverse complement strand
TGATCCGCATGGCAATCTCGCGCTCGCGCGAGTACATCGCCGATGCTTCAGGCGCCCGCATCGCCGGCAGTCCCAACGGCCTTGCCGGCGCGCTCATGAAGATGGAATCGGCTGCTCGCGGACGGCCGATGCGCGTCAATGAAGCAGCGTCGCACATGTTCATTATCAACCCGCTGTCGGGGCAGGGAATGGCAAAGCTGTTCAGCACGCATCCGCCGATCCAGGACCGGGTGCAGCGGCTGCGCCAGATCGAATCCGGCCGGCGATAATGCGTTTGGCCGGCGGTAGAGCGTCCCGCCGGCGATAAAGCGTCCCGCCGGCGTGAACACGCGCCGAGCGGGGCTGGGCAGCGGAGCCGTCATTCGCGCAGTGCCACCGTCAACGCAGCACTCTGTTTCGGCTCCGTGGAAACCACAACCGGGCCGGCGGCGGAGACATCCAGCGTTACGCGGCGCAGCTCCGGCGCCAGTTCCAGCTGCATGTTTCTCGGTGAACCGTCAAAACGCAGCGCAACCGTGAGTGGCACGTCATATATCCTGGGGTCCAGCGGCGAGTCCACGTCAATCGAGATCTCCGCGCCGTTCGTGCTGACCGTCAGACGAGTTGTGTCGCGCCGTTCGATGTACTTGGCCACGGAGCCGAAAGGCGCAACCCAGATATCCTCAGCCCTCAAGTAGTCAAGAATCCGGCGGTACACCTCGATGTGGAGCGGCTCCCAGCCGAGTGCGCCGTGCGGAATGCGGCCGTCATCAATTCCGTGCAGCGAAAGCACCCCCCAGCCGCCGTGCTGCAGCAGATCCTCTGCCGCTTCGTGCCACGTTTCCAGCGTCTCGCGCGGAAGCATCCCCAGGGCGTTCACGTCCAGCATGTTGTCCGGGCGTGCCTCAATCGACCCCGCATGCAAATAGCGAGGGGTGGTAGCCTGTCCGCCGCGTGCGGCAATGTAGTAGCGCGACGCCGCCAGTTGCGTGCGGTCGTTGCTGCGCCAGTAGGGCCAGGCGAACGTCAGACCGCCCTGGTTGGGAATCTCGCGTCTGATACGCTGATAGGAGCGCACCAGCTGCCGCTCGGCGAGAAATGGTTCGAGGCGGGTCAGGTCGGGGTGCGAATGCGTGTGACTGCCGATTTCGTGGCCACGCTCAGCCAGCTCCCGCGCCTGGCTCCAGCTGAACAGCTGCCGCTCTACCGGCCCATCGTGCCAGACGCCGCCGTCCATCAGCCCGGTAATGACGAAGAACGTTGCGGCCATCCCGCGGCGGTCGAGCTCGGGTGCCGCGAGCAGGTAATGATCGAGTGTACTGTCGTCGAAGGTTATGGAAACGGCGGCCTCGGCGCCGTTCTTCCAGCGCAGAATCTCGGCGTGAACCACCGGCCGGGGAGGTTCGACCGGTGGTTCGACGTCGGGGATGGTCCGGCAGGCGGTGAGAACCGCCGCGGCTATCAGGAGCAGCCGGTGGTGGAACCGCAGGTGTCGCATTTCATGCACGTTCCGTTGCGCACCATGGTGAAGTGCCCGCACGCGGGGCACGGGTCTCCCTCGTAGCCCTTCAGTCGCGCCAGCTTGCGCTCGGCATCTTCATCACGCACCGCTACCCGGGGCGAAGCGGCAGCGCCGGCTGCGGCACCGGCGGTCACTTCCGACGGTGCCGGCCGCTGCGCACTCTGCACATTCCGCGTGCCGTTCTGCGTGCCGTTGCGTTCGGCACGTGGCGCACCGTCGGCACCGGGCGCACCGTCGGCGTCGCTGTCTGAGCCGCTGGTCGTTCGGCCTTGCGACGTCTGGTCTGCGGTACCGTTGGTGCGCCGCTCTTCAGCGGCGGCTACCGCCCTGGCAACCGGGTCTGCCGCCGGCGCCGGAAGATGCGGCGCTCGGGCGGTTGAGTCTCCCTCCTGCGTTGACGTGGCAATGAGATCCTCAGGTTTAACCTGAACCAGGTCGGTGCGATTCAGGTAGGAGAGTGCCAGGTCACGGAAGACCAGATCGAGCACCGACGTTGCCATCTTGATGTTGTCGTGTCCGCTGACCACGCCGTTGGGCTCGAAGCGGGTGAAGGTAAACGCGTCTACGTACTCCTCCAACGGCACCCCATACTGCAGCCCCAGCGAGACCGCAATCGCAAAGCTGTTGATCAGCGAGCGGAACGCAGCACCTTCTTTGTGCATGTCGAGAAAGATCTCGCCCAGCGAGCCGTCGGCGTACTGTCCGGTCCTGATAAACAGACTGTGACTGCCGATCTTGGCCTTCTGCGTGTAGCCGACACGGCGGCTCGGCAACGCACGGCGCTGTGCCCGCGGCGGGGTCGTGCCTGGATGGGGAGCCTGCGCAGCGGAATCGGCAACCGCGGCAGCCGGCGCCGCCGCCGCACCGGCGGCGCCTTCCGAGCCCGGCTCTTCGGCCGCGACCGCTCCCTTGAGTGCCAGCAGCTTCTCCGCGATCTTGTCCGCCCCGGCGCCGAGGCTGCTGAGCGGCTGACTCAGCTTGGACCCGTCGCGGTAGAGCGCTATTGCCTTCAGCATGAGCCGCCAGGAGAGCGTGTGCGCCTCTTCCACCTCGGCAACCGTGACCGAGTTGGGCATGTTGATGGTCTTTGAAATGGCGCCCGAGACAAACGGCTGCACCGCAGCCATCATCTCCACGTGTCCACGCCAGCTGATCGATCGGGTGCCGAGGCGCCCCGAGGGGCTCGCGGTATCAAACACCGGCAGATGCTCCGGCTTGAGATGCGGACAGCCCTCGACCGTCATGGCGCCGCAGGCGTAGATCTCGGCGGCGTCAATCTCTTCACTGGTGAAGCCGAGGTGCCGCAGCAGGTCAAAGCCCGCCAGGGAATAGGTGGCCTCCGGAATACCGAGCGTCTGCTGCATGAACTCAGGGCCGAGCACGTACTGGTTGATAACCCCCGCAAGGCTGAAGGCGTTCTTGAGCGAATCGTCGATGGTATCCAGGACTTCTTCGGTGAAACCCTTCTCGGCCAACCGCGCCCGGCTGACCCCCGGCGCGCCGTCGAGCGTCGCGTGCCCCAGACAGTAGTTAATGATCTCGGTGATCTGTTTCTTCGAATAGCCCAGCTTCTTGAGCGCCGGCGGTATGGAGCGGTTGATGATCTTGAAATAGCCGCCCCCGGCAAGCTTCTTGAACTTGACCAGCGCGAAGTCCGGCTCGACGCCGGTGGTGTCGCAGTCCATAACCAGTCCGATCGTTCCCGTGGGTGCGATGGCGGTTGCCTGCGCGTTGCGATAGCCGTGCTTCTCTCCGAGCTCCACTGCGCGATCCCAGCTGTTGCGCGCCGCGGCAACCATCTCGGTCGGGCACACCGACTCGTTCAGCGCCAGCGGACGAATGGTCAGCCCCTCGTACTCTTCGGCCGGGGCGTTGTGGGCGGCGCGCCGGTGGTTGCGGATGACGCGCAGCATGTGCTCCTTGTTGGCCTCATAGCGCGGGAACGGTCCGGCGTCTGCGGCCAGCAGCGCCGAGGTGGCGTACGACTCGCCGGTGAGGATGGCGGTCAAGGCCGAAGCAACCGCACGTCCCGCGTCTCCGTCATACGGCAATCCCATCACCATCAGCAACGCGCCGAGGTTGGCGTAGCCCAGGCCCAGCGTGCGGAAGTCAAAGCTCTTGCGTGCAACCTCGCGGCTGGGGAACTGCGCCATCACCACGCTGATCTCCAGCACCATTGTCCAGAGGCGGATGGCGTGCTGATAGCTCTCGATGTCGAAGACACCCTTCTCGGCATTATAGAACGTCAGCAGGTTCAGCGACGCCAGGTTACAGGCGGTGTCGTCGAGAAACATGTACTCGCTGCACGGGTTGGAAGCACGAATCTCGCCGTCTTCCGGGCAGGTGTGCCACTCGTTGATGGTGGAGTGAAACTGCAGACCCGGGTCGGCGCACTGCCAGGACGCCCGCGCCATGGCGCGCCACAGTTCGCGGGCGCGCACGGTCTTGCGCACCGATCCGTCGGTTCGCGAGTTCAGATTCCACTCGGCGTCATCCAGTACCGCCTGCATGAACTCGTTGGCGATCCGCACCGAATTGTTGGAGGACTGCCCGCTTACGGTGTTGTACGCCTCGGAGTCCCACTCGGTGGTAAACTCAACCAGCAGCGGTTTGAGATCACCCTCTCGAGCGCGCTGCAGGATCTGGTGGATGAAGGATGTCGGCACTTCGGCGTCCATTGCATCCAGCACCGCTTCGCGCAGCGCGTTGTTGCGATCCGGGTCGCAGGCGGCCTCCAGCCGATCCGCATCCGGTACGTCAACGCCGAAGTCGCGAATAGCCTCGAGCACGGCACGGCTCTTGCGCGCGATGATGCGGCTGCCGGCCACCATGCTCGCCACCTTGTACTCTTCGCCCGCCTTCCAGTCGACGTAGCGCTCGATATCGGGGTGGTCGGCATCTATTGTTACCATCTTGGCGGCGCGGCGCGTGGTCCCGCCGCTCTTGATGGCCGCGGCAGAGCGGTCTGCGATCTTGAGAAACGAGAGCAGGCCCGACGAAACGCCGCCGCCCGATAGCGGCTCAGTTTCGCCGCGGATGCGCGAGAAGTTGCTGCCGGTACCGGAACCGTACTTGAACAGGCGCGCCTCGCGGGTGACCAGATCCATAATGCCGCCCTCGTTGACAAGGTCGTCCTTTACATCAAGGATGAAGCAGGCGTGCGGCTGTGGCCGCTCGTAGGCACTCTGTGACGGTCTGACCTCGCCGGTCTCCGGCTCGACGTAGAAGTGACCCTGGGCCGGCCCCTCGATTCCGTAGACCGAGTGCAGCCCGGTGTTGAACCACTGCGGCGAGTTGGGTGCGCCCATCTGGCGAGCCAGCATATAGCACATCTCGTCATAGAACGCACGGGCGTCTTCAGTGGTGTCAAAGTACCCGGCGCGCTCACCCCAGATGGTCCAGGTGTGTGCCAGCCGGTGAAAGACCTGCCGCGCGTCGTGCTCCTGGTCGCCGTGTCCGTTCCTGGACGGTACCCCCGATTTGCGAAAATATTTCTGGGCCAGGATATCGGTGGCGATCTGTGACCACTCGGAAGGGACAACCACGCCCTCCTTGCGAAAGATCACCGATCCGTCCGGGTTGCGAATCTCGGAAACCCGGGTGTCCCACGTTATTCCCTTGTATGGCCCGGACTTGCTGTCTGTAAACCTGCGTGCAACTTTCACGCCTATACCCCCATATATATAGTGGTTGAGCCCAACATACCACCATATGGCGCACTATGCAACCCTTCATGGCGAATTTCGGCAATTCCAGCGCAATCCGTCCGTTATGCCCTCACGCGGTTACGCGTAGCTCGGATTCCCCGGCGCCGTCGGTGTCCGCGGAGTCTCCGGAGCCCCGGCGCCCTCGGCCGCCAACAACAAAATCGGCACCACTCAAAAACGGTTACAATTGGGCACAAATCCGGCTATGATCGCACTGTGTCACCGGATCTCACCCGTGAACCCGCAGTGACGACGGAGCGCGAACGTGCGCCTGCAACGATACATCAGATACGGAGGAGCGCAATGAAGCTGAACGCCGGACATTCGATAGCCAACGGGCTGCGCGGGGTCTGCATCGGCATCGCCAACACCATACCCGGGGTCAGCGGAGGCACGATTGCGGTGGTCGTCGGCGTCTACGACGAGTTGATCTTTGCGGTAAGTAACGTGCTGACCGACCGCGGCCGCAGGCGACACCATCTGCTGGTGCTGTTGCCGGTGGTTGTCGGCGTCCTGGCCGGCATTCTTGGCTTTGCACGCGTCATTGACTACTTCATGACAACGCGCCCGGACGAAACGGTGTTCTTCTTCATCGGGCTGATCCTGGGAGGCGTTCCGTTTCTGCTGCGCAAGACAACGGCGCCGAGTGCAGCCGCGGGCGAGGCTGCGGCCGAAGACGCACGGGGCACGGCCGGGGATTCATCCACGGATACCCGTGTCGATGTGCCGCGCCCGCGCAGGCGCCGCTTCTCCCCGTGGTATCTCGTTCCGTTTGGCATCAGCTTCGTTCTGCTGCTGTTCATGGCGTTTGCCGAGCGACCCGCTCCCACCGCGCCAATCACTGAGCTGACGCTGCTCTCGGCAGTAGCGGTTTTTGCCACCGGCGTGATCAGCGCCGCCACCATGGTTATCCCCGGGGTGAGCGGATCGTTCGTGCTGCTGCTCATCGGCATGTACTCCACGTTCATCGCCGCAGCGCGCGATGCCAACGCCGCAGTGCTGGGGGTGTTCCTCATCGGCGCGGTCAGCGGCATCGCCCTGGTTTCCCGTCTGATCGCTTATCTGCTGCGCGGTTTCCACGGCTACGCCTATTCAGCCATTCTGGGGCTGGTGCTCGGCTCGGTCTTCATGCTGTGGCCGGAGATAACCGGTGACACGTCGCTGATTGGCGCGGCGTTGGCGGTGCCGGCGGGAGCAGCTGCGGCACTGCTGCTCGGATCAGGGCGAAAGGAGCGGCTGCTGGCGGCGCAAAGCACGGACAACCGCGTTGAACGGGGGCAAGGGTAACCGACTCATGGCAGCTGAGCGCGGCAGCGGACGACGCCGCTGGGGCAGGCAAAGCAGAAAAACCATTCTGCCAGCCGCACTCGCAACGCTGCTGGTGTTGTGGGGCGGTGTTCGCGCCCTTACCGAGCCGCAGCGGCCCGAGCGTCCCTATTACCGCATATTGCGCGACCGGGTTGCGGCTGCACGGCGCGAAGAGACAGCGTCGCGGCACCCTCGCGGCAACGGCTTTCATTACGCGGTAATCGCGCACCGCGGCGGAATGGATCTCTGGCCGGAGAATACGCTCTACGCTTTCCATCGCGCCCATCAACTTGGTGTAGACGTGCTGGAACTCGACGTCTGGCTCTCGCGCGACGGCGTGCCGGTGATCATCCATGATGAGACGGTAGACCGCACCACCAACGGCAGTGGCCGTGTGGCGGAACAGGACGCAGCGCAGTTGCGGCAACTGGATGCGCGCCACCACTGGGACGTCGAGGCCCCGCCGCCGGGCGACTTCCCGCTCGCTGAGATGGCTCCCTACGCTCTGACCGTACCGACGCTCGAGCAGCTGTTCCGGCTTCTGCCGGAGGCGCTGATGCTGATCGAGATCAAGAGCGTCGAAGACCCCCGTTCGATTGCCGCGGTGGGAGACCTGATCAACGCCTACGGGCGCCAGGATCGGACAATGGTCGCCTCGTTCGACGCTTCCGTGCTGCGCCGCTTTCGCAGACTCTACCCGCAGGTTGCCACCTCCGCCGGCGAGCGTGAGGTAGTCGTCTTCAAGCTCTACCATTGGCTCTATCTCGACCGGCTGCACCGGCCACGGTTTGACGCCTTCCAGGTACCCGAGCGTTCCGGACCGCTCCACGTTGTCACCCCGCGCTTCCTGCGCAACAGCCGCCGCAAGAATCTGAGCGTTGAGGTCTGGACCGTGAACGACCCATCAGACATGCAGCGGCTGGGAAGGCTGGGAGTCGACGGAATCATCACCGACCGCCCCGATACTGCGCTTGAACTGCGCACCAAATCGTGGGCGCAACCCGCTGTACCTTTTCAGTGAAATCGAGTAAAATAGCACGATATCCGCAGGGTCCGATATCCGCAGGATCTCAGTCGGGACCGGGGCTCAAGTCAGGGCCGGGACCGGGGTCAGAATGCGGCGACCGGTCTTTCGGAATCAAGTCTACACAAACAGGTGAGTCCAACGATGAAGATAGCCGAAGTAAGAGAGCTGGTGGAGGGAACGATTGTCAACGGCACTGTCCCCGATACTGACCTGCAGGTTCAATACGGGTTTGCCTCCGATCTGATGAGTGACGTCCTCACCGTCACCGCCGACGGAGTCCTGCTGATAACCGGACTCTCCAACGCGCAGACGGTCAGAACCGCCGTTATGTCCGATATCCACGTCATACTCATCTGCCGCGATAAACGGGTAACCGCCGAGATGCAGGCGCTGGCCGAGACACACGACGTTGCGCTGATCACTACCGCCTATTCGGTCTTTCGTGCCGTGGGCGTACTTTTCGATGCGGGACTCAAGCCGATATTCTAGAACCATACAGTCCGCACAGGACAACAGAGTACTCCATGACGCCGCTCGGCGCCGGAAATCACCGACAGTTCCTGTTTGCAATCGGTCGAGTTTTTCGTATACTGAATTGTAGTCAAGGAGTCAGATGCAAGATTATACTGGTGATCTGCAGGCGGACTACCGCAAGGTTTCAAAACGTATCCGCGATCTTCAGTCACGACTTTACTCCAGCCGTGACTCCCTCTCCAAGAAGGGAATTGTTGATGAACTGACGCGGCTCGAGCAGGAGCGCGTCAAGATAGACAACGTTTTCGTCGAAAGCGGGACCGACCGCACGGATACAGAAGAAGAGGGCAGCTTTCCTATCCTCGTGTCGCTGCAGCGCCGTTACCGGGATGTCCTGGTGAAGCATGCCGGGCAATCGCGTGAGGTACTCTCGCTGCTGCTCTACCTGCGCTATTTTGAAGACGAATTTATCGGCCTGTTCAGCGAACGGAAGCTGAAGCTGGACGTAAAGTACTCGGTGGAGCGGGACGGTTATTACCATCTGTTCAATCAGCTGCAACGGCGGGTGCATGACTACTGTGGTGAAGCGGTGCGCATCCAGGAAGGGAATTACTCCAAGACCTATGAGCAGGACATGCTCAAGCGAATGGTCGAGATGCGCCACGCCATCATGATCGAGTCCGACGCCTTCTTTCGCCGCATACACCGCTTTTCCGGAGAACTGATTGACGATCTGGACGGAGACGGCATTCTGTGCCAGAACGGAGACGCCGAGCTCAACTACAGCGAACTCGACCGTGAAACCGAACTGCGCGGACTCACCGTGCGTGACGCGCTGCAGCTGCTGTTCGACGTTTGCGACGAGATCCTGGAGTACCTTGATATCCCCGATTTCCAGCGGTAGTCCGGTCGAGGCCCTCCAATGCGTGTTCCCGATTACGCCATACCAGACAACGTTGAGATCATTTCCGCTGAACGCAACCGCATCGCAGAGGTGAACTCGGTTTACCGTTGTCGCGCCCGCCGCAGCTCCAACGCGTTCACCTTCTACCTCAAGGTCTGCAAGAGCACTACCGCGACCATGGACAACGAGCGTGAAGCGCTGGTCATGCTGTCGCAGCAGAACTTCCCGGTACCCCGCGTGCTGTGGCACGGAACCGGGCGACGCAGTTTTATGGCACTGGAGGAGAAAAGGGGTGTGATTCTGCGCGACGTCCTGAATCCGCTGAGCGAGCACCACCTGCCGCACATGACCAACCATGTGCTGCACCAGCTGGGCGAACTGGTTGGCTGGCTCCACAGCATGGATGTCGAATGGGAGCCGCAGAAACGTACCTCGCTGTATGGTTTTCTGGGCGAGCAGGATGTCGATGATCCGCGATTTGCCGAAGTGGTCGCCTGGCTGCGCGCCAACGCACCCGACTCGAAAGAGGAGGTTTTTGTCCACGGAGACCTCAACGACGCCAACGTTCTGGTGCATCAGACCGAGGTGACCGCCATTCTGGACTGGGAATCCGCCGGCATCGGCTGGCGTGAGTACGAGCTGGCGTGGATTCTGCGCGAGCGTCGCAACTATATGAACAGCCGTGCCTCGCGCGAGTTCTTCCTTGACGGCTACGGCGCCCGTGCAGGCTACGATCCGGTGGCGCTGCGTTGGTGCGAGGTAATGAACTGCCTGCACGTCGCTTTCTGGTGCCGCGGCACCTATCCAAACTTCATGGAGTTCAACCTGCAAAAGGCCCGCGAGGCGATGCAGCGCGACCTCAGCTGATACCCTCTACAAAAAGACCCTGGAGTGATTCTGTGACAACTGAACTGACATTGATCCGCCACGCTCAGAGCAAGGCTCAGACCGGTGAGCAGGCGTGGCTCGACCCTGAGCTTTCCGACCTCGGCCGGCAACAGGCGCGCCGCGTTGCCGGGTTCTTCAGCGGTACGCAGTACGATCTGGCAATCGTGAGCCCGTTACGGCGTGCCCGTACCACCTTTGAGCTGGCCCGCATTCGAGCCCACGAAATACGATTTGACTCACGCCTGGTAGAGGTTACCCTCGGCCGGGGCCCCGGCTACGACTATCGCGAGATTTTGCCGTATACAACCCCGACGTACGGAACGGCCGATGCCGCCGATATGTGGAACGCGCCCGCCGGAGTGCGGGCGGCGTCTCTGCTTTCCGAGCTGCGCGGTTTCCCGGGAAGGGTCATCATGGTGGGGCATTGCGGCATCTTCCACGTGGTGCGCGCCTACCTGAGCGGCGACCCGATCGAGGGTGAGCCGGTCTTCACCGAAGAATTGCGCTCGATTCTGATGGATAACGTCGCACTGAGTACGGCTGAAGTGGGGGTCTCTCCACGCAAGGACCGCATCCTGGAGTGGAACCGGCCGATCCTGTCGCAGCAGGGTGCCTCGCGCAGCGCCTTTGTCTGACCCCGCGCACGCGAACCTCTGGAACTGTTACGAACCTTGTAAAAGCCGGTGGCTTCCACGCGGCGCGCGTTGACCGAGGCGGGAGCAGGTGGTACAATCCGTCCACCCAGAGTGACCGACAGGAGTGAACATGGATCCCGTAAAGTTTAACCTGAGCGAAGAACAAATACCGACTCACTGGTACAACAT